>DASWNS010000213.1:0-4313 GCA_036399115.1 Pyrinomonadaceae bacterium
TACGGCAACCCGTGCATAATGGTGTACGCACGATAAAGCTGTTCGACCAGCACCACTCGCGCCATCTCATGCGTCAGAGTCAGACGCGACATAGACCAGCGCACTTGCGCTTTTGCTTTCAACTCCGGCGCGACTCCGAGATGCCCGCCGATGACAAACGCGATCTCTTTCCGCCCGTCCAACTGCCAACGCTCAACCTGCGCCGCGAGTTCCGGCGAACTCCACTCGCGCGCTCCCTCCACATCCAGCAACACCGTCAACGCACCACCCGCGCCGAGCGCGCCCGCGATCCGCTTGCTCTCTTCCTCTATGACGGCTCGCTCATCCCCGCTCGCGCTCTCGCGCAACTCCGTCACTTCACAACGAACGAAACGTCCCAAACGCTGCAAGTAATCATCCACGAGCGCACGCACATGCTCATTCTTCGTCTTGCCCACCCAGATGAGACGAATACGCATCGTTCAAGGGATGAAGGATGAGGAATGAGGGATGAACAAGAAAACTACTCAAGCTATTCATCCTGTCTGATTCATCCCTCATCCTTCATCGTTCCCCTTCTGCCGCGCCAGTCTCTCGTAGAGATTCTTGCGGCTGATGCCGAGCAGGCGCGCGGCCTCGGATTTATTGCCGCGCGTCGAAGCGAGCGTCTCCGCGATATAGGCGGCTTCGAGTTCGGCGAGCGTCATCCGTTCAACCCGTCTTCTTTGCAACGATGCGGCGGCGCGCACCGCTTCGGGCAGATGCGCCGACGTGACGCGATCCCCGTCGGCCACGATTACGGCACGCTCTAAGACGTGCGCGAGTTCCCGTACGTTGCCGGGGTAGTCGTAAGTTTCTAACAACAGCAGCGCGTCCGGTTCGATCTGCGCGGCGCGGCGGCCATGCTTCGAGGCATAAGTTTTCAAAAATCCCCGCGCCAGTTTTCGCACGTCCTCGCGGCGTTCGCGCAGCGGCGGCACATGGATGCGCACGACGTTCAGACGATAGAACAAGTCCGGGCGAAACGCGCGACGCCGGACGGCCTCATCCAGATCGACATTCGTGAGCGCAATCAAGCGCGCATCCACACGCACGGCGCGCCTGCCGCCCAAACGCTCAAACTCGCGTTCTTCGATGACGCGCAAAAGTTTCGCCTGTGCGTCGGTCGAAAGATGCGCGATCTCGTCTAAGACGAGCGTTCCCCTGTGCGCCGCTTCGAGCCGTCCGGGCTTCGACTCTGTCGCGCCCGTGAACGCGCCGCGCTCGTAACCGAACAACTCGGCCTCCAACAACTCCGCAGGCAGCGCGGCACAGTCAATCTTCACAAACGACGCGGCGGCGCGCTTCGACTGCCGGTGAATGTGGAGCGCGAGCGCGTCTTTGCCTGCGCCGGACTCACCCGTGACGAGAACGTTGGCGTCCGTCGTCGCGACGCGACTCGCGAGACGCACGGCCTCGCGCATCGCCTCCGAGTTCGCCACGAGTTCGATCAAGATTCGTTGCTCAATTTGTCACTCGATGCGCCGCTGCTGCTACTGCCTCTCGTCTCCGCCTGCAAGTCGGCGGGCAACGGAACGCGCACGCCTTCGCGCCAGAGTCTTTCGAGATCGTAGAAGCGTCGCGCTTTCTCTTCGAAGATGTGGACGATGAAGTCGCCGTAATCGACGAGCACCCACTCAGCCGTGCGATAGCCTTCGATGCGTTCGGCGCGCGTGCCCTCCCGCTTCAAACGCTCCGTGATCTCGTCTGCGATGGCCTGCACCTGACGTGCGTTCGTGCCGCTCGCGATCACAAAATAGTCCGTGAAGGTGGCGACCGGACGCAGATCGAGCACTACCAGGTCGAGCGCCTTCTTGTCGCTCGCGGCGCGCAATGCGCTCTCAAGGCGCGCGTCCAGACCTTCCTCTTGTTGCGGCGTCGCGGCAGCGTCCGCGCCGCTCTCGTCGCCGTGCGCCGAAGCTGTAGCTGCCGCCGTTGCTGCGGCGTCGGCGGTGTCCGGTTCTTTCTTCAATGTCGCGCGCTTTTTAGTGGTGAGCGCGCTCTCTTCCGGCGTCGTTTCGTTCTGTTTCATGCGCCTCTCTGTAGAGCCTGTATTTTTTGATGTACTCCGCTACAGGCTGCGGAACTTGAATGAGTCCTTCCAGTTTCTCGTCTGCGCCCGCCGCGCGCACGGCGCGACGAATATTGCTCGAAGAGATGTCCATTTTCACCGCATCGGTGAAATAGATTCTCGGCTCCCCCGACATTTCCGCCGCGCGCACATCCTCCGCATTCACTTCGCCGCGCAGGTCTATGATCCGCTCGCGCACCGCGTCCGAGACATGATCCGTGCGCAGTTCATAACCGGGTCGGGTCACGACGGCGTTGGCGACTATCGCCAGCACACGCTCCCACTCGCGCCACGTCGTGATCTCCTCCCACGAATCCGCGCCCATCACAAACAACAACTGCCCGCCCGGAGCATCCCGCAGACGCAAGATCGTCTCGATGGTGTAAGGCTTCCTCGGTTCATCGAGTTCGACCGTGGAGATGCGAAAACGCGGTTCGTCCCTGGTCGCCAGCGCGAGCATCGCGTAACGATGATAGGCGGAAGCGGGCGGGACGTTTCGCTTGTGCGGCGCGACATGCGCCGGGATGAAAAGAACTTCGTCGAGCGAGAACAACTTCAACAACTCGCGCGCCACGGCGAGATGGCCGTTATGCACGGGATCGAACGTGCCGCCGTAGAGCGCGATGCGAGAATGGCGCGGCCAATTCATAACTCACTCGATCACTGCTGTCGAACCGTCGCTGCCGTTACCGCTACTGTTGCTGCTGTCGCTCATGGCGGTCAGGTCGGAACCCGCGCCCGCCGCCGCAGCACTTGTCTCTCTCGTCGCCGTAGCAGCGTCGCCCACGCGCATCGCGTCCAACGCTTGAGAGACGGCGAAGACAAGTTCGCGCACGCCCGTATTCGTGACGGACGAGATGGCATAAAAATCCCGCCCGTCCTCGCGCGCGCGGCGGCGCAAATTTTCCAGACGCTCCGGCTCGTCGAGCGCGTCAATCTTCGTCGCCACAACGATCTGCGGGCGTTCGGCGAGTTGCGGATCGTATGCGAGCAACTCACGATTGATCGCCTCGTAATCGCCGACCGCCTCACGCCCTGACGAAGAAGAGACATCCACGAGATGCAGCAGCAACTTCGTTCGCTCGACGTGGCGCAGGAAGCGATCACCGAGCCCCGCGCCTTCATGCGCGCCTTCGATGAGGCCGGGGATGTCTGCGACGACGAAGGTGCGATAGTCGCCGAGGTCAACGACGCCGAGATGCGGTTCGAGCGTGGTGAAAGGATAATCGGCGATCTTCGGCTTGGCGGCGGAGATGATCGAGATCAAAGTTGACTTGCCCGCGTTAGGGAAACCGACGAGGCCGACATCGGCCAGGAGTTTAAGTTCGAGTTGCAACTCGCGCTCTTCGCCGGGGCTGCCTTCCTGATGATAACGCGGCGCGCGGTTGGTGGAGGTTGCGAAGTGTGAATTGCCGAAACCGCCGCGACCCCCTTTCGCCGCCAGCCAACGCTGCCCCTCTTCGGCGAGGTCGCACATCAAATCGCCCGTCTCCGCGTCGAAGATTTGCGTGCCGATGGGCACGCGCACCACGATGTCTTCGCCTTCGCGCCCCGAACGGTTGGAGCCTTCGCCGTGCCGCCCGCGATCCGCATGGTGTTCGGGGTTGTAGCGCAGGTGCAGGAGCGTGTTGACTCCCGTGTCGGCCACGAGCCACACGTCGCCGCCCTTGCCGCCCTCTCCCCCCGAAGGACCACCGCGCGGCACAAACTTCTCGCGCCGGAAAGCGGTCACGCCGTTGCCGCCGTGTCCGCCGCTCACGCGAATTTTGACTCGATCAATAAACATAGCGATAAACGATGCGCGCGCTACGATGAATGAAAGCAGGAGACAGAATTCAGAACACAGAAGTCAGAATAAAACATGTCGGGCTTCCTTCTGACTTCTGTGTTTCGGATTCTGTTTTCTGAGTCATCCTTCATCATTCTGCGTTCATCATTAAAAGGAAAGGACGCCCTACGCTTGTTCGTTCGAGCAGGCGCGGGCGTCGCAGCTAACTGGTTCGGATAACCCCTTGGCTAAGCGGCAGCAGTAGCCTCCGGCGCGGGGGCTGGAGCGTTGCCTTGAGTCGCCTCCGTGTAGACGCTGATGAACTTGCCCTGCCGTCCCTTGTCCTCAAACTTGACGAAGCCATCGATCAAGGCAAACAACGTGTCGTCTTTGCCGCGACCGACGTTCTTGCCCGGCTTCCATTTCGTGCCGCGTTGACGCGCTAAAATGTTGCCG
>DASWNS010000214.1:0-6760 GCA_036399115.1 Pyrinomonadaceae bacterium
CCGGGCTGTCTGCCGGGTCGCGTTGACTGGCAACCTCGCGGGCTAAGGCTCTTGTGCCGTGATACTGGGCAAAAAGTTTTTGCTTGAGCGAACCGGGGCGCGCCGCCACACGCACCGGCTCGTAAAAGGGGTTATAGACTAATTCGTGCCGGATGATCAGCGCATCCACGCCGACGACTCTAATCCCCGATTCGGATTGATTCGAGAGCGTCGCGGCCTGCCTGTGAAGTCTAAAGGCAGCCAACGGCTCGTCGAGAAAACAGAGTCCCTCGTTGACGCCTATCCTCATCCAATATTCCCAATCTATGAGCTGCCCGAGATCGGTATTGAAGCTACCGAAGCGTCCGCACGCCGAACGCAGGAACATCACCGACGTGGGTTCGCCGATACAATTCTCCGTAGGATATTCCGCGACGAGCGCAGCGAATTCTATATTACTTATATGTCCCTGATTACCGGGGAACCGCACTGACAGGTTGTGCTCGGAGACGTAGCGCAGGAAGAGTTCTCTGAAAGAAGCGGGGACACCCTCTTCAAAAACGAAGTCCCTGTCGCACGCCACGAGCGTAGCCCCGCGTGCGGAGCCAAGCTCATACATCCGCGCCACACACTCAGGGGCTAAGTAATCGTCCTGAAAGAGGAACTTGATCCACTCACCGCCTGCCAACTCAAGGCAACGGTTCCAGTTGCCCCCGAGTCCGAGCCGACGCGAATTTTGATGAACCCGTATTCTCGCGTCTCGCCGGGCGAAGGCTTGCGCGATGGAGAGAGTATCGTCGGTTGAGGCATCGTCAACTATGAGCAGTTCGAAGTCGGTCAGACTTTGCGCGAGTGCGCTCTCGATAGCCTGATGCAAATATTTCGCCCCGTTGAAAGTCGGAATGCAGATGCTAACCGTGGGTCTTCTACTCATCATCGTCTTTCGTGGCACACGCTCTCATCTTTTCGTGACCGGGCGAAATCTTCAGAACGATTTTCCAGACGGCTTCTGACAGGCGGGGCGAATGCACATACTTCACCCCTGCTGTTGAATACCTCTCTGCCGATCTCTTCAACCATCTATTTAATAGCTTTTTGGGGGAAGGTAGAGAATAGACTAATACTGCCGGATAAGGTTCTTCAACCTGCGCAGGAGTCTGCGGAGTTTTGCTTCGAGGAAGTACCTTTGGAAACTGATGCTGCCGAGTGTGCCGTCGGTTCTCAGGAGGACGCCCAACCCGTACTCTTCTTCGAAAAGGAAGAACTTGTATTTCCCTTTGTGCTCATAAAAAAAATCTTCAATCGCCGTTAAGACCCCATTTCGAGGGCCGCCTTCATAGACCGCGTTACAAAGTTCTGCGTTGATGTCGGAATCATCGGACAACTCCGATTCCCCATAGACCAGCCCTGCCCGCCTGTACGGGTGAATCGCTTCTTCGGGTATCAACTCCGGCTGGTAGTACAGATCTCTTCTGCCGTAAGGCCAGCCGACATCATGCAGAAAGATGGTGCCCCCATTTCTGATTAGACTTCTCTCTTCAATCGTCCGCAGTTCGTGGTAGACCGTATACCAATTATGGTCGCCGTCAATAAGTATGCAATCAAACGTCCCTGATATTCTTTTAAGAACATCAAGGCTGATGCCCTGATGAACCTTAACCCTTTCGCGCTCCCGGTATTTTTGGCGGAGGTCTGCGTCAAGGCAGGGATCAATGATATCAATCGACACCGAATCAATTTCCAGAATCTTATCGGTAGTCTGGCCTCGGCTCGCGCCTATCTCGCACACGCGCCGGTATCCGCTCGCTTCGATGTAGGGTTTTATAACTCTCTCCGCAAAAACAATCATCGAGACTCCCCGGCGTCATTAACAGATGACTACAAATACAGTCCACTATTCCGACCGAATGGCGCGGCCTGACTCCCTCACATGATACATCCGCGCGCTTTCGTTCGACTTCCGACACGCGAGCGAAAGCCTGACGGGGCAGCCTGCCGCTTCTAATTCTCGGAACACATTTTCATTGTCAACAAGCGTTCCGCCGCGCGCTTCTCTTTGCTTCTCTTACATCGCAAATATCTACTATCTACCGATTCGCAGGCAGCGCGCAAAGCTGCGCCGACGGGACGCCTGCCGCTAAATAAGGATTGTGTTTTGGTCGCGGATTACAGTAAAAGTATCGCAGCACAATTTCCGGCAGGAAAACTAACCAACTAAAAATTGAATGCCTTTTCGGGCAGGGTCAGCGCAGGAGAATCGCATGAAACGTCAAACTGTCTTAACTCTCGTCCTTTTATTTGCAAACATCTTTCAGGTTGCGCCGCCGCAGGCACTGGCGCAGCAAACAAACAAACCCGCCGCCACCGGCCAGTTCGACCGCACCCGTTATGCCATCCCGCATAAAAAATTTGTGCTCGACAACGGTTTGACGCTGCTCGTCCACGAAGACCACAGCGTGCCGATTGTCGGCGTGAACTTGTGGTATCACGTCGGGTCGCGCAACGAGAAGCGCGGCAAGACCGGATTCGCGCACCTGTTCGAGCACTTCTTTTTCAACGGCTCGGAAAATTACCCGCATGGCTTCCGCGAAGCGATGGACGACCTCGGCGCAAACAATCGCAACGGCACGACCAACTCCGACCGCACCAACTTCTTTGAAGACGTTCCCGTCTCCGCCCTCGAACGCACGCTCTACCTCGAAGCCGACCGCATGGGCTTCTTAGCCAACTACATCTCGAAAGAGATGCTCGAACGCGAGCGCGGCGTGGTGCAGAACGAAAAACGACAGGGCGAAAATCAGCCCTACGGTCGCGTCTTCGATGAGATCGGCCAGAAGATCTATCCCTACTCGCATCCCTATTCATGGTCAACCATCGGCTCGATGGAAGACTTGAACGCGGCCACGCTCGACGACGTGAAAGAATGGTACAAAACTTATTACGGACCTAATAACGCAGTGATCTCGCTCGCGGGCGACATCACGCCCGAACGCGCGCTCGAACTCGTCAATAAATATTTCGGCGGCATCCCGCCGGGACCGGCCTTGCAGCGAACCGAAAAATGGATTCCCACGCTCGACCGCAACATCCGCGACGAGATGCAAGACCGCGTGCCGCAAGCGCGCGTTTACCGCGTCTATCACGCGCCCGCCTGGAAAGAGACGGAATTGCAGCACCTGAGCCTGTTCGCAGACGTGCTGGCAAACTCCAAAGATTCACGTCTCGCGCGCCGTCTGGTTTACGACAAAAAGAGTGCGACCGATGTTAGAGCGAGTGTCTTCGATAGCGAACTCGGCAGCATTTTCCTCGTCACGGCATCGGTCAAACCCGAAGCCAATCCGGCGGAGGTCGAGCGCGACATGGACGCCGTGATCAACGAGATGCTCGAACAGGGCGCGAGCGAAGAAGAGTTGCGGCGCATGAAGAACGTGAACCTCGCGGGTTTTCTGCGCGGCGCAGAGCGGCTCGGCGGCTTCGGCGGGCGTTCGGACATTCTCGCCGAGAGCATGACTTACGGCGGCTCACCCGACTATTACTTGCAGCGTCTGGAAGCGATGGCGAACGCCACGCCTGCCGACGTGAAGACGGCGGCGAACCGCTGGCTGCGCGCGAACCATTACACGATGACGGTCAAACCGTTTCCGCGTCTGGCGGCGGGCAAATCCGACGTAGACCGGAAAATTTTGCCCCCGCTCGGGGCTGCGCCCGACGTTAAGTTCCCCGCCCTGCAACGCGCCAAACTCAAGAACGGCCTGAACGTCCTCCTGCTGGAACGTCATGCCACGCCTATCGTCAACGTCGCGCTCGCGCTCGATGCCGGGTCATCTTCGGACACGCCTGACAAAGCGGGCGTCGCCACGCTCGCGCTCGATCTGTTGGACGAAGGCACGAAGACGCGCGACGCTTTCCAGATCGAAAAGGAGTTGGACCTGCTCGGCGCAAATCTCTTCACCGGGAGTTCGCTCGACATGTCATTCGTGCGCTTGCAGGCGACGGCTGAGAACCTGCGCCCGTCGCTCGGAATCATGGCTGATGTCGTGTTGAACCCGTCGTTCCCCGCCGACAAATTCCTGATCCAGAAACAACGCCGCCTCGCACAGATCGGGCAGGAGAAAGCGAATCCGAACGCGCTCGCGCAGCGCATTCTGCCCGGCATCATCTACGGCGCAAATCACGCTTACGGCAAGCCCGCGTCGGGTTTTGAAAACACGGTCGCCACCATCTCGCGCGAAGACCTGATGAAGTGGCACGCCGACTGGTTCAAACCGGGCAGCGCAACCGTCGTCGTGACGGGCGACACGACGCTCGATAAAGTCTTGCCCGCGCTCGAAGAGGCTCTGGGCGGCTGGCAACAGGGCACCGCGCCGCGCAAAAATCTCGGCACGGTCGCCCGCACTACGGGCAAAAAGATCTACCTGATCGACAAACCGAACGCCCCGCAATCAACCATCGTCGCCGCGCACGTCTCCGAAACGAGCGGGCAGGCGGAAGACCTCGCGCTCGAACCCGTGATGCAGAACTTCGGCGGCATGGCAACCTCGCGCCTCAACCGCAACCTGCGCCTCGACAAACATTGGAGCTATGGCACGAGCGGGCAGGTGACTTCCGTTCGCGGGCAGCGCACGTTCCTCGTCCTCGCGCCGGTGCAAACCGACAAGACGAAAGAGTCAATCGTCGAAGTGACGAAAGAGATCAACAACATCGCGGGCGCGCGCCCCGTCAGCGGCGAAGAGTTCACGAGCATCATGCGCAACATGACCTCGCGCCTCGCCGGAAGATTTGAAACCATCTCCGCGCTCGAATCGGCGGCCATTGCTCAGCTCAATCTCAACCTGCCCGCCGATTACTGGGCGAACTACTCGAAAAACCTGCGCTCCCTGAGCGAAGCGCAACTCGACGCGGCGGCCAGAAAATTCGTCCGCCCGGGCGAACTCGTCTGGATCGTCATCGGCGATCTGAGCAAGATCGAACCGGGCATCCGCGAACTCAATCTCGGCGAGGTCGTCCGGCTCGACGCCGACGGCAAACCCTTTACACGTTAACTCGAAGACCTTCTTAAATTTTCGTCGAAGGACAGCCGCCCTCGCGCGGCTGTCCTTTTTTTGCCGACGCCTGCGCGCGAAGAGTCCGACTTGCCGCGTTGAATAACGCTCTGCGCGGGGGAGATAGACCGATGGCCTGCCGATTGTATAAAATCCAGCGCATCCCTCGTCAGTTTAGAGATCGAAGCGACGCCCGGCTGGTGTCGTATCAAACGGAGACAAAAACTCAGTATGAATTTATTTGAACGGACGCACTTAAAGGCAACTAACGCTGCCGTCGTCGTCGCAGCATTTCTCGTCTTGACGTGTTCGACGCACGTTCCGGCTCAGGATAAATCCGAGAAGAAAAGAGCGCTGGCGGGCACGCCCATCCTCTGGCAAGAGCCGGGCGACATCGCTTCGCGCAATCTGCTGCACGGGGCGGGCGGGGCGCGGATGAGGCCAAATCTCAGCCGTCTCACTTTCATCAAAGAGGAGAAGGGCGGTTGGTCAAAGAAGTATCGCGTGCGCGACGGGGCGGGGCGCGTGTGGGTGGCGAAGATCGGCAAGGAGGCGCAATCGGAGACGGCTTCCACGCGCCTGCTCTGGGCTGCCGGGTACATGACGGAGATCACCTATCTGGTCCCGCGCGTGCGCATCCCCGGCAAGGGCGTTTTTCAGAACGTGCGTTTCGAGGCGCGCCCCGAAAATATCGAGCGTGAGGGCATCTGGACGTGGGAGAACAACCCGTTTGTCGGCACGCGCGAACTGCAAGGGCTGAAAGTGATGATGGTGCTCTTGAACAACTGGGACACGAAGGACGAGAACAACGTCGTGCTGGCCGTGCCGGGGCGCGACGGCACGGAGTTGCGCTACGCCATCAGCGACCTCGGCGCGACGCTCGGCGACACCGGCAAGTGGCCTCTGCTCTGGCGTTTCACGCGCAGCCGCAACGACCCGAAAGGCTTTCGCGGAGACAAACTCATTGACGAGATCAAAGAGGACGGGCGCGTCGATTTCGAATTCTCCGGCAAGAAGCGCGGCATCTATAACGACATCACCGTCGAGCAGGCGGGCTGGCTCGGCAGGCTGCTCGCGCGCCTGAGCGACGCGCAACTCCGCGATGCTTTCCGCGCAGCCAACTACAGCCCGGCAGAGATACGCACCCTGAGCCGCGCCGTGCGCGCACGCATCAACGAACTCGCCAACCTCCCGAGACGCGCCGCCGCGCGTTCGAAGGCCGCCGGACGATAGACCGGAAAAGAGCATCGCGTGTGGGACAAATAGGATCGCCCGGCAACATGTCGCCGGGCGATCCTATTTGTCCCTCGCGGGACTCGCTTATTTGTCCCTCGCGTGACGCGTCCAAAAGAGTCTCTTAGCAAAAGAGTCTCTTAGTTAGCCGCGCTCGAAGTTTTCTGCGGTTGCCTCGACAGGACGCCGGAGTCCACGGTTTCGCCTGTGCGCGTGATGACCTGAAAGTGCATCTCGTCGCCGGAGATTTCGAGGAGCATGAAAGACATGTCGCGGTCGAAGGCTTTCTCGGTCAGCGGCGAGCGGTCTTTCACGTCGCCCGGGCGGAGTTTGCCGCCCGCGCCGGAGATGAAATAGTAGATGCCCTTTTGCGGCTTGATGCGTTCGTAGAAATGCTCGTGGCCGTTGAAGACCGCGTTCACGCCGTACTTCAAAAAGATCGGCTCGACAACTTCGCGCACGCCCGAACTCGAACCGTGCTTTCCGCCCGAAGAGTAGGGCGGGTG
>DASWNS010000215.1:0-5090 GCA_036399115.1 Pyrinomonadaceae bacterium
AAAATTCGATGCTCGGCGCAACCCACGCCTGCGCCAACCCTCTGACGCAACACTACGGGACGACGCACGGCGAAGCCATCGCGCTCATGCTGCCGCACGTCGTCCGCTGGAACAGTTCCGTCGTCGCCTCGCGCTACGCCGAACTGTTGCGCGCCGCAGGCCGCCGCGATGTCGATGAAAGAAGTGCTGGCGAGACTTTGGCGGCGCGGCTCGACGAGTTGAAAGCGGCGGGCGCGCTCGAACCGGGCGCGGCGTCCGTCCCGGAAGACGCGCTTGAGCTGCTCGCCGCCGAAGCCGCGCGGCAATGGACGGGCACGTTCAACCCGCGCCCGTTCGACGCGTGCGGCGCGCTCTCGCTCTACCGGCGCGCTTTTCAGATTCAACCCCAAAACGCTTAAGGACATGGAAGAAGTGAAGACAGAATCTCTCTCATGGTCGAACCGGCGGACGCGCTTTTTCGTCTCCCTCCTTTTAACTTTCGCCTTTTTACTCGCGCCCGCCGCGAGCGTCTCGGCGCAGTGGGCTGACCCGAACAACTGGCCGCAGTTTCGCGGCAACAACCAGTTGACGGGCGTGTCGAAGGCCGACGTGCCGAAGAACCTGCGCCCTCTGTGGAGTTACGAAGCGGGCGCGGGGATCGAATCCTCGGCGGCCATCGCCTACGGGACGGTCTTTGTCGGCGCGCAAAACGGCATCCTCGCCGCGCTCGATCTCTCGAACGGCGCGGTGCGCTGGAAGTACAACACGAACAGCAAGGAGGGCATCGGCGAATCGTCGCCCGCCGTCTACGGCAGCCACGTCTACGTGGGCGACCTCGGCGGCACGGTTCACGCCGTCAACGCTGCGAACGGGCGCGGCGTGTGGACTTACAAGACCGGGGGCGAGATCAAATCTTCGCCCGTCGTCGTGGACGACAAAGTTCTCATCGGCTCTTACGACGGGCATCTCTATTGCCTCGACGCACGGAGCGGCGCGCTGCGTTGGAAAGTGAAAACGAATGGTCCCGTGCACGCCACCGCCGGAGTCGCGGGCGGCACGGCCTACATCGCCGGATGCGACGAAGTCTTCCGCGCCATACGCATCTCGGACGGGCGCGAACTCTTCAACGTCGTCTCCGGCGCATACACGGGCGCGTCGCCCGCCCTGATGAACAACTCTGCCTTCTACGGCACGTTCGACAACGACGTGCTCGGCGTCAATCTACAGACGCGCCGCATCTCCTGGCGTTACCGCAACGCGCAGCGCCAGTTCCCTTTCTACTCCTCGGCGGGCGCGGTGGAGAACCGCATCGTGCTCGGCGGGCGAGACAAGTACGTACACAGTCTCGACGCGCGCACCGGACGCGCCGTGTGGACGTTCCAGACGCGCGCCCGCGTCGAATCGTCGCCCGCGCTTGCGAGCGGGCGCGTCTTCGTCGGCTCAAGCGACGGCAGGTTCTACGTCCTCGATTTCTACAGCGGCGCGAAGCTCTGGGAGTTTGACGCAGGCTCGGCTCTTTCCGCCTCGCCCGCCATCGCTTCCGGGCGCATCGTCATCGGCTCGCAGGACGGAAGGCTCTACTGCTTCGGATGAAGCCGGGACACAGGCAAAGAGTAAAGAGTAAAGAGGAGAGGTAAAGATAAAGGTAAAGATAAAGAGGCACGTCCATCAGGTGTCGCTTTCTTCTACCTTTAGCCCTTCGCCTTTCCCTTTTCACTCCGGTCGCGTGTTTGACTTGCCGCACGTTTCGGCATAGAAACTATTTCGTTCAACTTTCAATTCAATTCCAGCGAGGCACATTAAAATGAAGCTGCACACTATCTCTTCCGGCCTGCTCGCCGTCGCGCTCGCCGTGCTGTCAAACGCGTGCGTGCAGACGCCGACGACGAATCAGGCGGCGAACACGAACGCCGCCGCGCCAACCGCCAACGCCGCCATTCCCGCCGAACTCAAACCCGCGCTCGACACGATCAACGCCAACGACATCATGGCGCACACGAAAGTGCTCTCGTCCGACGAGTATGAAGGTCGCAGCCCCGGCACAAAGGGCGAAGAGTTGACCGTGAAGTATCTGACCGAGCAGTTTCAGCGCCTGGGACTCAAGCCCGGCAACCCGGACGGAACCTACGTGCAGCAAGTTCCGCTCGTCGGCTTCACGGGCGCACCGCGCGCTTCCTTCACGGCGGGGGGCAAGACGATTGATCTGAAGTTCCCGACCGATTACGTCGCCGTCTCGCGCCGCTTCGTGCCGGAGTCGAAGGTCGAGAACTCGGACGTAGTCTTCGTCGGCTATGGCGTGGTCGCGCCCGAATACGATTGGGACGATTACAAAGGCGTGGACGTAAAAGGCAAAACCATCGTGATGCTCGTCAGTGATCCGGCTGTGCCCGACGCGAGCGACCCGGCGAAGCTCGACGAGAAAATGTTCAAGGGCAAGGCCATGACCTATTACGGGCGTTGGACCTACAAGTATGAGATCGCGCGCGACAAGGGCGCGGCGGCGGCCATCATCATCCATGAGACGGGACCTGCCGGTTATGGTTACGAAGTCGTCTCGGGCAGTTGGTCGCGCGAGAACTTCGACGTGCAGACGCCGAACAAGAACATGGATCGCGCGGCCATCGAAGGCTGGATCACGCTCGACCGCGCGAAGGAACTGCTGTCGGCTTCCGGTCAGGACTTCGACGCGTTGAAGAAGGCGGCGGTGACGAAAGAGTTCAAGCCCGTGACGCTCAACGCCAAGGCCAACTTCGAAATCAAGAACACGATCCGCAACATTGAGTCGAGCAACGTCGTCGCCAGACTCGAAGGTTCGGACGCCGTGCTCAAAAACGAGTATGTCGTCTACTCGGCGCACTGGGATCATCTGGGGCGCAATCCCGAGTTGGCGGGCGATCAGATTTTCAACGGCGCGCTCGACAATGCCTCCGGCACGGCGGCGATGCTTGAGATCGCCGAAGCCTTCACCAAGATGACGCCCGCGCCGAAGCGTTCGATCATCTTCCTCGCCGTCACTGCCGAAGAGAAGGGCTTGCTCGGCGCGAAACACTACGCCTCCAACCCGCTCTACCCGGCGAACAAGACGCTCGCCAACATCAACATCGACGGCGTCAATCAATGGGGACGCACGAAAGACATCACGATGGTCGGCGACGACAACTCGACGCTGATAGACATCCTGCGCGAGACGGCGGGCGCGCAAGGCCGCACCGTCAAACCCGACCCCGAACCGGAGAAGGGTTACTATTATCGTTCGGATCATTTCGAGTTTGCGAAGGTGGGCGTGCCCGCGCTCTACACGGATGCGGGGACGGACTACATCGGGCGCGACGAAGCCTACAGCAAACAGAAGCGCGAGGAGTATGATAAGAACGATTATCACAAGCCCTCGGATCAGATAAAACCGGACTGGGAACTGTCGGGCGCGGTCGAGGACGCGCAACTGCTCACCCTGATCGGCCATCGCGTCGCACAGGGCGAGAAGTTTCCCGAATGGAAGACCGGCTCGGAGTTCAAAGCCAAACGCGACGAGACGATGCGCGGCGCGACGACTCCGTAAGATGCGCGCCGGAAAAATTGAAGGGGCAGGGATTCGCGTCCCTGCCCCTTTTTTATTTGAGAATGTCCACCGCCTCAACAACTCTTGCCGAGGAAGTAGTAGACGAGAATGAAGATGAGAATGGTTGAGATGCAGCCGCCGCCGAGTTTCCATGCGGCGATCCCGGCGATGATTCCGCGCAAAGGCCCTTGCATGCAGTTTCCTCCGATCAGTTTGCCTGTCAACAACAATGTGAACCGTTAGAGCTACGGTGTACGGCAAAAAGGACGGGCTGTCAATGGCCTCAGACTCGACCCGCGCGCAAACTCGCGGACGCGCGTGCGCGCTTCCTGAGGGACGGACTCAATTGACGGGGCGACGGAACAGTGCGGCCTCTGCCGCGCGACGGCGCGTCAGCCCGGCGAGAACTTTGCCGCCCGCCTTGTTCCATTTCGCAAACTCGTTGGCTGCGCCCGCGAAGTCGCCCGCGTTGATCTTTTTGAGCAGCGTCGATTGTTTGAGATTGCCGACGCCGAGGTTGAAGGTGAAGCTCACGACGGCGGCATACTGGTTATCGTTGAGCGAAACTTTGACGAGCGAGTCCACGTCGCGGCACTTGTCCATCACGTCGGCGCGCAAGAGGGTTTCGGCCTCCGGGATGGTCAGGCCGCCGGGGTAGAGCGAGAAGGCTTTGGCGCGGTTCTGTTTGCCGCGCAGGAAGTCTTTGCCGACCACGATGGCGTGCCCCCAGCCGATTGTCCAGATGCCCACGGGGTCGAGATAAGGATCGAGGTTGGCGGTGCTGGGGTCGCCGTCGAGGATGCCTTCAAAGCTTTTGATGAGGTCAAGTCCGGCTTGATTGATTTCTCTCATGTAAGAACTCCTGATGAAGTGAAGTTAATAAATCCGGGTTGTGGATGAATCAGAAATACTTTTCAATCGTCGCCGCTTTCGGTTTGCGCGTGACGAGGGAGACGACGAGCATCAGCAAGGCCGAGATCAAGACCATCGGCACGACGGGCATGAACCCGAAGATGGCCGTCCCGCCCGGCGTGCGCGAGAGCACTTCGAGATTGCCGATGGAAGCGTAGACGCTGGCTGCGCCCGGCGCAGGCGCGGGCACGACGGATTGAAAGACGGCGACGGCGATGACAGAGAGCGCGACCCAGAGCGTCGAAGCGAGCGCGCCCCACTTCGTCGAACCGCGCCAGAAGAGCGCGGCGATGATGAGCGGCGACAGCGCGGCGTAGCCGGAGAAGGCGTACTGGATCGCCAGTTCGAAGATCGTCTCCGGCGCACGCAGGGCGACGGCGTAGGCCAAGACCGTGATGATGATAATGAAGATGCGTCCCGTCTGCACCTGAACCGACTCGCCGAACCTGCGCTTGCCTCCATAGAAGGCGAAAATGTCCTCCGTGAACATCGTGGAGAGCGCGAGGATTTGCGAATCGGACGCCATCACCGCCGCCATGATGCCTGCGCCGAGAAGCCCCGCGAGCCAGAGCGGCGCGAAGCGTTGCAGCAGGAGCAGGAGGGTGTCGTCGCCCGCCGATTGCTCGCGCAAGGTGTCGCG
>DASWNS010000216.1:0-9549 GCA_036399115.1 Pyrinomonadaceae bacterium
GTGCCCTTCTTGCCGCCCGGCCCGGTGTTGCCCGTCCAGGCGAGTGCCTGCCCGCGCGTCACGTCCTTGCCGAGGAGGCTCATGTCAATTGCCTCCGAGTTCTTCCCCCAGAATTTCTCCTGCAACTTCCGGTCGGCCTTCTTCTCCGTGCAGCCCGACATTTCGAGGTACGCCTTGTAATCCTTGAGCGTGTCGTTGGAGAGCGTGGGCACGGATATCTTCCAGGCAGAGTCGCAATCGTTGTCCGCGCCGTTGCGGACGTGGCGGAAGATGGTGCGGTAGGTGTCCTTGCCGCCGACATCGTGGCTGACGATCACAGTCCCGCCGCCCCAACTATCCCAGCCGATGTGGATGACTTTGCCCGGGGCTGACGCGCGGAGTTGGAACGTCTTATCGCCTTTACTGTAGTCGCCTGCGTGGTGATAGCCGTTGCCCTTGTAGCGCCACAGCCCGACGTAGTTAACGTCCGGGTCGTCGAAGGGGAGCGTGAGGAATTTGTCCGCCGGGTAGAGCGCCGAGATGCGCGCGTAACGCTGTTCGCCGTCGGGGTACCAGGGCGCGCTGTAGCGCACGGTGTCTTTGGCGCCGGGCGTGCCGCACGTGCCGGGCTGCCCCTCGCAGTGGAGCGGGGTGCTCGTGATGTTTCTCGTGTACGCGTCGCCCGTCTCCGGCATGACCTGGTTGAGACAACTCGCCTCCCAGGGAGAGGAGTAAATTTCCACGTCCGATAGCCCGAGGCCGCCCTTTGACAGATTGTGTATCTGGCCTCGGAAGTTCTCCTCGTCCACCCCGCCCCAGATGGCGCGCCCATCCGTGCCAGCGCGGAAGACGCCCGCGTGCAGGCGCTTGCCTCCCACCGTGTAAGTCTCATAGTCGATCAGGCGCAGCCCCAATTTCTCCAACCCCGCGGCCTGCTTGTTGAATTCGCCCCAGTCGAGTCCGACGAGCGCGCCCTTCGCGTCTCTGCCGGGGTGGAAGATGCCGGAGAAAAGGGTCTTGCCGCCCGACTCGTAAATCTCGATGTCTACCAGGCGAAAGTTCTTGCCCTCGAACTCTTGCCACTTCGCAAGAAAGTCGTCCCACGGCTTGGCGATGTACGCGCCTGCGTCGTACGTGCCCGCGCGGAAGATGCCCGCGTAGAGGCGTTTCCCGCCCTGCGTGTAGGTTTCGAAATCAATCATGCGGAGTCCCTTCTTCTCAAGGTTCTGCCACTCCGCGTGAAAGGGTGCCCACTCCTGTCCGACGATTGCGCCCTTCGCGTCGGTGCCCTTGCGGAAGATGCCCGCGTAGAGGCGCTTCGACCCTTCGGTGTAAGTCTCTAAGTCAATCATGCGGTAGCCGTTGCCCTCCAGCGCCTGCCACTGCGAGAGGAACCCGTTCCACTCCTGCCGCATCAGCAGATACGAGTCAACGGCGCTCGCGCGGAAGACGCCCGTGTGAATCTGCGTCGAGTCCTCCTTGGGGTCTTGCGCCAGCGCGGAAGACGAAGCGAGCAAAACGCACAGAGACAGCAGCGCGAGAGTGGTGGCGAGTTGATGAAGCGATTTATTGACAACACTGATCATTTCTTATTCTCCGTTCGAGCGACACGTTAAAAAACTTGTCCGGGCGGCGCGACTCTCGCCGATAACCACACACCAGACGTTTGACCTCATCCATTAATGCGTTCGCAGCGGGCGAAAGTTATCATCGGAGACGAAATAATTTTTGCTCAGCGGAGGCGAGGGCGGCGGGTGGAGTCGAGTGAGGGCGGAATACGGGTTGGCCGGTTGTGTTGCATGAAGGGTTACAGGATTGGAGCGGCTTGTTTATCCAACAGCGAGAGTCCCATAATTGCAGATTGAGAGACTGATGATGCCCGGCGTTAGCGGTGGAATTAGAATGAAATAAGTATTTAGAGACGCGAAAGCTCTTCAAGTGTTTTCTGCTATGCGGCGACCCGAAAGAGACTGTAGACAAATTCCACCTGCCTCATGAGATCGCTTCCGCTTAATCTCTTGACCTGACCTTTACGAAGCATGTTCATTGCTTCAATGCCTTCGAGTGTTCGCTCCGCAATTGCGACACTGCCGTCCGGTGTTCGCCCCCTTACCGAATCCGTAAAGCAGCCTCATCGTCCCCTTAAAGTATTTCTCGCGACACCACCTTCATTCAGACCTCAGCGCGACCATCGGATCAACCTTCGTCGCCCGCCGCGCCGGGACGTAGCTGGACAGGAGCGCTACAGCCGTGAGGAACGTCGCGACCGTAGCGTATGTCAGCGGATCGATGGGGGAGATGCCGTAGAGCAGGCTTCGCATGAGCCTCATGCTGGCAGCCGAGATGAGCAGCCCCGCGAGCGTCCCCGCCGCCGCAAGTGCCAGCCCTTCGGTGAGTATCATCCGCCGCACGCGCCCGCGCCCCGCGCCGAGCGCCATGCGGATGCCGATCTCCTTCGTCCGGCCTGCGACCGCGTAGGCCATCACTCCGTACAGGCCGACGGCGCCAAGCAGCAACGCCAGCGCCCCGACGGCGGCTGAAGCCCAGATGACGAGTTTCGTCTCCCCCACGTGTCGCTCGATCAACTCGTCGAGCCGGGTCACGCTCTCGACCGAGAGGTCGGGGTCGATTGCATTTGCGGTAGATCGCACTTCCTTCGAGATCGTCGCCGGATCGCCCGTGGCGTGGACGATGAGGTGGGCGGCGCCTAATTCGCTCTGCACGATCTGCCTGACAGGCCGGTATGCGAAGTAGCGTGGCCGCTCCGAAGGCCAGATGTACTTTGCATCCTTAGCCACGCCGACGACCTCCACCGGCTTCGGCTTCCCCGTCATCGGGTCGCGCTCGATCAACCTTCTGCCGAGCGCCTGCCCGTCCGGCGCTAGTCGCCGGGCTAACGTCTCGTTGACGATGATCACGTCCGGGGCTGTGGTGTCGTCCCGTTCGGTGAAGTCGCGCCCGGCCAGGAGTGGAATACCCATCGTCTCGAAGTAGCGTGTGTCCAACATGTTCAGGTAGAGCGAGCCGGGCTGATCGGGCGCGCCATTCTCCGCAAACACTGCGGCCTGCTGCCCCGGCGCATCCCCTTCGACCTCCAGCGTGCTGACCATTGTGCCCCCGGACAGCGGCACGATTTGCGACATGGTAGCGGAGCGGACGCCCGGCATCTCGCGCACCTTGCCCAGCAACTGTTCCTCGATGAGTCTCTGCCGCCGCCCGTCCTTACCGAGAGATCCCAGATCGACTTTCGCCACGTAGCGGTCAGCGACGGTGAAGCCGTAGCCGGATGTTTCGGCTAAGCGGACGCTCCTGAGCAGAAGCCCTGCCGGTATCAACAGGAGCGTCGAGATTGCGATCTGCGTCACCACCAGCGCATTGCGGAAGGTGAGCCGTCGGCGACCGGGGCTGCGCGCCGTCGTCTCCGCTTTGAGATCGGAGACGACATCGGACTTGGAAGCCTGTAGCGCCGGGACGAGGCCGAAGGCCACACCCGTCGAGACTGCGACCAGCATCCCGTAGAGAAGCATCCGCCAGTCGAGGCTGAGGTCGAGCGTACTGGCCGACACATCTGACGGCGAGTTCCAATGAAGCAGTGATAACAAAAGGTCGCCGACCCAGCGCGACAGGAGCAACCCCGCCGCCGCCCCAAGCAGCGATAGCACGATGCTCTCGGTCAGCAACTGCCGCACGATCCGTTGCCGGCTCGCTCCCAGCGCGAGCCGGACGGCGATCTCGCGCCGACGCCCGGCCGCACGTCCGAGTAGCAGGTTTGCGACGTTGGCGCAGGCGGCCAGAAGCACCAGCCCCACGACTGTCAACACGGCGGCGACGGCCAGCCACGACTGCTGCCGGTCGCGCGGCCCCATCTCTACAGCCGTCGCCCGCGAAACCGCGCGCGGCGTGGAGGGCTGCTCGACGGGGTCGTCGGTGAAGAGTCGTACCTTTCGAACTTGATCCTGCTGCGCGGCGACGATCTCAACCGCGGCCTGCGCCTGCGCCAGACTGACCTCCGGCCTGAGCCTGCCGATCACTCTCACCTGATAGCTGTCCGGATTCACGATCCTGTTGCCTTCCGGGCGAAGCAGAACTTCCGCCGCGAAGGGGATCCACAGGTCATGGCGACGACCGAGCGAGACGCCGGTGAACTCCCTCGGCGCCACGCCGATGATGGTGAAGGGTACGCGACGCAGGCTGAACGTCTTGCCGATGACGGCGGGGTCAGCGCTGAACCTGCCTTGCCACATACCGTGGCTGATGACCGCCACGGCGGCTGCGCCGGGTCGTGCGCCTTCGTCAGCCGAGAAGGCACGCCCGAGCGCAGGGCGCACGCCGAGCACGTCGAAGTAGTTGCCGCTGACGAGCACGACATCGGCGCGCGCCGACGAGTCGCCCGCGGTCAACTGGAAGCTGTCAAAGTCGTAAGCGGTCAGCCCCCGGAAGACAGGGGCGCGTTCGTTAAAAGCCAAGTAGTCGGAATAGGCCGGGAGGTTGTCGTCCTGAATGCGGACTAACTCGGCGTGGTCGGGAAGCGAGAGTGGCCGCAGCAGCACGGCATTGACGAAGCCGAAGACGGTGGCGTTGACGCCGATGCCGAGGGCCAGCGAAAGGACGCTCACGAGGGTGAAGGCCGGACTCTTCGTCAGGACACGCACGGCATAGCGCAAGTCTTGAAGTAGGTCCTCTAACAAGCGCACCCCGCGCGCGTCGCGACACTTCTCCTTCACCTGCTCCGTGCCGCCGAGGGCGAGGCGGGCCTGCCGTCTCGCTTCTGCGGGACTGTAGCCCTGGGCGATCAGGTCATCCGTATGCTGGTCTAGGTGGAAGCGCAACTCCTTTTCGAGTTCCTCTTCATACTTCCTGCGGCGAACCAGGCGATGCCACCACGTCATTGGGCGCCTCCTTCAGACAGTTTGAGGATCAGACTGACGGCTTCGGTTAGTCGCTGCCAGCTTGCGGCTTCAGTCTCAAGCTGCACCCGCCCCTTCCGCGTCAGGCGGTAGAACTTGGCCTCACGCCCGGTTTCGGTCGCCTTCCAGTCAGCCGCCAGCAGGCCGCGGTTTTCGAGCCGGTGCAGCGCCGGATAAAGCGAGCCTTGCGGGACCTGAACCACGCCGCGCGACACCTGTTCGAGGCGTTGCGCGATCGCATACCCGTGAACAGCGCCGAGCGCGACAATTTTCAGGATCAATAGGTCCAACGTACCTTGGGGCAGATCTGATTTAGTCTTCATAGTTGATGCCTCCGTCTTCTACATGTTATAGAAACACCTGTAGAAGCGCAAGGTATACTTTAGTACGGTCAAATCCACAAAATGGTTCCATTCGGATCCTATCGAAAGTGTATACCCGTCGAGGCCGGGTTCAGGGGAACTGCCCTGACCGCCTCCAGGCACTCGGAGACTTCAGGTGCGAGCGCATCCTTTTATGGTGCCGTGGTCTACAGTCAGCCCTCGCTCTCTCAACATCTCTTTGAACGGGGATGAGGTATGCTTCAGGGGCGGTTCCAATGTGATCAGTTAGAAGAACGTGAGGGATGGAATTATATTTGAGAGGCTGTTTTCATAACACTGACCACAGGATATGGCAGGTGAAACTTTTTTAGCACACGCGCAATCTAACAACCGTATGTACCAGACCGCGAGTCGGCGTGAATGTCTCCGAGAGCTTGGGTGATTCCGGGGTTGCATGCGCGGCGGGTGATGCCGGGGCGTTAGGGTTCATCAAGATCGTCAATGAACCCATCAAAGCTGCGTAGAGGCGACTTGATACTGACATCGTCCTGGAGCTAACGACTATCAGAGGATGGAGATGAAAATGATCTATCGTCTATTCGCGCTATTGCTATTGATGCTGTGCTGTGGAACTGCCCGTGCGGGCGACCCGGTCGTGATCGGTCAAACGGCGCGCATCCGTTCTGCCGTACTTAACGAAGACCGCAACTATCAGGTCTATCTGCCTGACAGCTACGGGTGGGCGAAGGATCGACGCTACCCGGTGCTATACGTACTCGATGGCATGACGCATTTCCGCCACACGACGGGTTCCATCGGCTACCTTGCCGCGCACGGAGAGATCCCGGAAATGATCGTGGTCGCGATTGCGAGCACCGTGCGTATCAGGGATTTCACGCAAACGGACTGGCCTGAAGTATGGGTCGGCGGAGGCGGTGCGAACAACTTCAAACGCTTCCTGTCCACCGAGCTGATACCGAACATTGAACGGACTTATCGCACGGACGGGTTCCGAGTGCTCTCCGGGCATTCTGCCGGTGGGCAGTTTGCCTTGTACTGTCTGACCTCTGAGCCGTCGCTTTTCAAAGCGTATATTGCGTTGAGTCCGAGCCTCGATTGGGACAACAACCTGCCGCAACGGTCGCTGGAGAAGTCCTTCGCATCGACCCGCAGTTTGCCGACCTTCCTGTACGTCGCGCGCTCGGATGATTCGGGGCGCGCTTTGGCCGACTACGAGCGACTGGTCGAGACGCTCAAGACGAAATCCCCGCAGGGATTCCGGTGGCACAGCCAGGCATTCCCGGAAGAGACGCACAGCAGCATTCCCTTGCTCGCGCAGGTCGATGCCTTGCGCCGCCTCTATGCGGGATACAGGTTTCATAATGACAAGTTGGAGAAGGGCTTCACGTTCGCGCAACAACATTTTCAGGACGTGTCGAAGACGGTGGGCTGGCCGCTCGCCATCCCGGAGGACATAATCAACAGTCTCGGGTATGCCGCGCTATCCGAAGGGAAGACTCAGGATGCTATCGCATTGTTCAAACGTAATGTGGAGAGCAACCCGAATTCCGCCAATGCCTATGACAGCCTGGCAGACGGTTATGCGAAAGCCGGAATGTGGAAGGATGCCGCACGCGCCTCAGACAGAGCTGTCGCCTTGGCTACTGAGTTCAACCATCCTAATCTCCCATACTTCATCGAGCAGGCCAAGAAGATGAATGAACGACTCAAAGAGAAGTCTGAGAATCCCAAATGATCCCTAACAAGCTATCGCACCTGACGCTTCGATAGCATGGCTTTGAAGTAACTTCCCCGCGTCGGTGCCTGAATGATTCTCGCCCGGCGCAGGTGAACCGCGGCGTTAAATTTCTTCCTCTGTGCCGCAGTTGAGCATTCACACCTAACCGACCTCATGGTACTTTATGCGCGGCGAGGCTACGGTGGGCGCGTTGACCTTGCAGCCGTAGCTATGCAAAGAGGGTGGCAAGGGAGCAGCACGCCAGCCCTACCAAATTCTTCACTCAGCAGTTCGCCCGGAAACCGCGGCGAAATCTAACAACCATACACCCGACCCGAATCAGGCCGGATGTCATCGAGAACTCGTCTGTAGCGCAGTTATTTGCGGGCGGGTGATACCGGGCACCAGACGGCGATGCCGTCCAGAGTGCCGTTCGGTTACAAGGCCGGTGTACTATGCTCGCCACACGCCCCGACAGAAAGGAACGCCGATGACGAAGACGCTTTTCACCGTAGGTTGGGTACTGCTGCTCCTTCTGGCTACCGCGCTCACGCTCCTCTCAATCAACTCTACCTACCTCCCACTCGCGGCCAGAACTGACGACGTGACGCCGTCGGTCACGATCGACGACATCGGAGCGAAGACTTCCCCCGAGGTGGCGACGGCGCTCCGCGGGCGGCGCGTGACGGCGGCGACGTGGGCACTCGCCTACGGTTTCATGCTCTGGGGGGTGCTCCTCGTTCCCTACAAGCGCGGCGAGCGCTGGGCGTGGTGGACCATCCTGCTCTCGATCGTGGTCCCGCAGCTCCTCTCGCTCGCCCGGATCCCGCTGCTCGACACGCAGCAGGGGGCGAGCGCGTCGGCGATCCTCATAGGCATGGCGCTCGTCGGCCTCCTTCTCGGCGCCCGGCACGTGTTTGGGAAGCGCGACTCCTGAAGCCTTACGACGACCGGCTGAAAGCGCACGACTCTGGCAAAGCGTCGGCTTTGTGCCGTAAAACTGAGGGCATTCTGCACCACCTTTACCGGCGCGACGCGGAGCCATTTAACCTTGCGAGGCTCTTGTCTATCAGGGCGGCAGGCGGCGGCTTAGCTCCAGCGTTCGGCAGTTCGGATTTGCATGGTCCGCGATGGTGTTCCCGCGGTCACTTATCATAGGAACGATCATGTTTCGAATCGTCATCCGGGCGGCACTCTGCGTCGCCATCGCCATGTGCCCCGCGCCCGCCTCGGCGCAAAAAGGCGACAACCAGCGTCCGAACGTTGTCCTGATTATTACCGACGATGTGGGATACGGCGATTTAGGCAGTTATGGTGCACCTGACGTGAAGACGCCGAACATCGATAGGCTCGCACGTGACGGCGTCCGTCTGACCGACTTCTACGCGAACGGAGCCACCTGCACGCCGACGCGGGTGGGGCTTATCTCAGGACGGTATCAGCAGCGTCTGGGTCTGGAGCAACCGCTCGGCGCCGGGGGCGCGAAGGATTGGGAACGAGGGCTGCCGCCGACGGGGGAATCGCTGCCACAACTCCTGAAGAACAACGGCTATGCTACCGCGCTCGTCGGCAAGTGGCACCTCGGGTGGAAAAGCGAGTTCAGCCCGACTGCCCACGGGTTCGACTATTTCTTCGGCTTCAAGAGCGGATTCATAGACTACTACCAGCACACGGCGGGCGCCGATGCGCCTGTGAAAGCAGACCTCTTCGAGAACGACCGTCCGGTAGAGACGCCGGGCTACATGACAGACCTGATCACCGAGCGTTCCGTCCGATTCATCGAACAGAACGCCGGGCGTCCGTTCTTCATCGACGTTTCATACAGCGCAGCGCACTGGCCGTACCAACCACCCAGCGCGTCGTCAACGGCACGTGATAACGCCAGACACTTAGGACCGTTTGACGATCCGACGGGCACGCGCGCGGACTACGTTGCGATGCTTGAGCGCGCGGACGAAGGTGTCGGACGAATCATCAAGGCGCTCGATAAGGCTGGCTTGCGGGGGAACACGGTCGTGATCTTCACGAACGATAACGGCGGGGAATGGTTATCGCGCAACACGCCGCTCTTCCATCACAAAGGCAGCGTGTGGGAAGGCGGAATACGGGTGCCGGCAATCGTCCGCTGGCCGGGGCGGATTCCGGCGGGTCGCGTGTCACACCAAGTCGGAATCACCATGGACCTGACGGCCTCGATTCTCGCCGCGACGGGAACGTCAGTTCCTCCCGAAGCACGGCTCGAAGGGATCAACCTGTTGCCTGTGCTCGAAGGCCGCGCCAAAGAGATTGAGCGGACGCTCTTCTGGCGCGTGGCGGGAACGCGCACTCAACAGGCCGTACGCTTGGGCGAATGGAAGATGCTACTGGACGGTGGCAGGGTGATGCTGTTCAACCTGCGGGCAGATGTCGGGGAACGTAATAACTTGATCGGGCACCGGCCTGACATCGCACGCCGGTTGCGCCCGCTGCTTGCGGCGTGGCAAACAGATGTCGATGCCGAGGCAAAGCGCATGGCGACGCGTTAACGCCTGCCCGTTAGCCCATGTCATTAGTCGCGCTGGTTGGCGTACTGAGCAGTGTCAGTTGACGCGGCGTCCGGCGC
>DASWNS010000217.1:0-5642 GCA_036399115.1 Pyrinomonadaceae bacterium
GCCTTCGCCCTGCGCCTGGCAGGAGAGACGTATGAGCGGGCGCGGCGCGTCCGTGTCGATGTAGCCGAAGAGTTGCATCGCCTTGCGCTCGCGCGGGCTGACCTCGGTTAGCTTCTCCGCGCCTCCCAACACGCCGACCCAGCACGTCCCACACGAAGCCGAACGGCATTGCACCGGGATGGGTCCTTCGTCCACGGTGCAGCGCGGATCGACCTGCGACCAATCGCGCTTGTCCGTCGCCGCTGCGGAAGCGACTTCCTGCCGGTGAATCATCTGGAAGCGCGCCGTCGGGTCGTGTTCGTTCCACACCACCGTCCAACGCTTGTCGGTCGTGCGCAGGAGGTTGCCGAGCAAGCCCTGTCTATCGTCCTTCGCGCGTTCCTGCAAAATCTTTTCGGGCGACTGTCGCGCGCTCCTGCCCTTGAGTTGCACTTCGCCCGGCGCGGCGGCAAACGCTTCCAGCCCGACCTGCTGCAAGGTCATAAAAGCGACCGCCGTGATTCCCTTCAAGAGCGACTCGTCAACCTTCTTTTGTGCCGCGACCTCGCGCGCCACTTCACCGATCTGTTCCGCGAGCGTGCCCTGCGCCGCCGTGCCGCGTGCCGCGTGCGCGGCGACGGCGCGTTTAACTTCCGGCCAGTAACGATGCCCGTAAAAAAAGGCGTGCGACGAATCAATTTGATCCGCCAGACGATACCTGCCCTGCATCAACAACGTCTGCGCCAACTTCTCCGGGTCGTCCGCACGCTCGAAGGCGCGTGCCAGCGCGAGAGGGAAGAACGCGAACCAGATCGAGGTCGCGTTACGATCAACTTCATGAATGGCGGGCAACAGCGTCTCTAACGCCCGCGCCCAAGCCGTCTCGTCCTGCTGCTGCAAGAAATTCTCGAAAATAGTCTCACTCTTTCTACTCATAGCTACCTCTGGACAATATGCACTTCAGGTCAAACCGCAAAGTGTAGCCCCTCCGCCCCAAAGTCTCAAACGCAGAAGCAACGATGAATAAGGAGACAGAACACAGGAGTCAGAAGAAAGAGCCGCGCACCCTTTATTCTGACTCCTTTATTCTGACTCCTGACTCCTGCTTTTCATTCCTCGTTGCTTCTTCACCCCCCGCGACTGACCGGCGTGTTGACGGTGAGACGGCGGCGCATGCGTTCCTGCCAGCGGCTACGCGGGACTTCCACGTTGTCGAATTGTTCGATTGTCTCTTTGAAAGTCTCGCCGCCGAGTTGCCGCATCTTCAGATAGAGCAGCGCGGTGGTGATGGAGATGAGCGGCACGGTGATGATGTTGAAGAGGGGCGCGAGCCGTCCGAGGATTTGCGAGTTTTGATTGATGTGCAGGTTCCCGCCCTGCACCTTCACCGAGAGAAAGCCGACGATTGCGCCCATCATCAGCGGCAACGCGAAGTTGATGGCGATGAGCGCGATGACGGAGCGGCGCGAACGGCGCGAAAGCTCGTTGGCGCGTTTGAGCGCAGCCCGCTTCTCAAGGTTCTCCATCAGGACGACCGGCGCATAGAGATAATAGAGAACCATCACGATGAGGCCGGGGATAACGAACATCAGGATGCCGACCCCCATCGTCAGGCTCACGCGCAGGCTCGTGCGCAAAAACGGTCGCCAGCGTCGCCGCAAAACGGCAAGCGCGTCGCGCAGAGAGATGGGGCGCATCGGCGCGATGTGCAGTTGCGTCACGATGAGCGCAGTCATCGCCGTGATAATGGAGGTGGAGAGAAAACTGACGACGATGTTGAGCAGCGCCAGCCCGACGCCGAACACGACCTGGAGCGTCGGCGAGAGCTTGTCCGCACGCTTCAACAGGTCGAAGCCGACCATCAAGAGCGTGACGACAATAACCGGCACATGCGCGAGCAGAGAGATGCGCAGAAACTTCGGGAAGTGCTCGCTGTAGAGGGCAAAGCCGCGCCTGAGCAGCGAGCCGATGCCTTCGGAACTGCCGCGCAGCGCAGACGCAAACCCCGCCGCGCTCGTCGGGCGCGCCGCCGGATTCTTCTTCAACGCGGCCATCACCTGCCGCGCCACCTTCTTCTTCACCTTCCGGTTCTTGTCGCGCAGGGGGGGCGGTTCGCTTTCCATGTGCTGCCGCATCACAGACATCATGTCGCCCGCAAACGGCGTCTCGCCCGTCAGCATTTGATAAGCGATGACGCCGAGCGAGTAGATGTCTGAACGCGCGTCGAGCCGTTGGCCGCGACACTGTTCGGGCGACATGTAGAGCGGCGTGCCGAGTATCGCGCCGACGCGCGTAACGCCCGCTGCCGTCGCCGAGGCGGTCAGCAACTCGTTCTGCCTGCGCCCGCTGCCCGTCACGTCGAGCATGCGCGTCTGGTCGCTCTCGTGCGCGGCCTGCGTGGAGCGCGGTTGGTGCTCGATGCCTGTGCGCTCGTCGTGCGCTTGCTGTGCGGTCGAAGACGGCGCGAGGATGCGCGTCTGCTGTTGTTCGGCGTCCGTCGGGTTCGACAGTTGCAACTGCGTCGCGGCTTCGGACGAGCCTTCTTGAGACGAACCGTGGTTGGATAAATTGCTGCCCGGATTCGAACGCGCGAGCGCAGAGGCCGCGCGCGCGATTGAAGCCTGCACGATGTCGAGTTGCGACTGCGGCGACTGCGACCCGCTCTGCGATGTGCCGGGAGTTTCGTTCGTCACCGTGGGTTCGTTGGCGGCGGCGACGGCCAAGTCGCCCGTCGTTCCTTCCACGGCGGCGTCGGCCAGTTTGGCGATGCCGAAGTCGAGCACCTTCACGCGGTAACCGCCGAAGCGATTCGGCTCCAGCCAGATGTTGTCCGGCTTGAGGTCGCGATGCACGACGCCCTGCTGGTGCGCCTCGTCAACCGCCGAACAGGTCTGCTCCAAAATATCTACGACCCAATCAATCGGCAGCCGCGACTCTTCGGCCAGCACGTCGCCGAGCGTGCAGCCGTCCAGATATTCCATCACGAGATAGGCCACGCGCTGCGTGCCGACCTGCGCGAAGCCGAAGTCGGTCACGTCTACCACGTTCGGGTGGCGCAGGCGTCCGGCTGCACGCGCCTCGCGTTTGAAACGCTCCACGAACTCGTCGTTGCGCATAAACTCCGGCGTGATGAGTTTCAAAGCGACCGGGCGTTCCGTGCCGAGGTGCGTCGCCAGATAGACCGCGCCCATCCCGCCCTGACCGAGCAGACGCTCCAGACGATACTTCCCGTCCAGCACCTCTCCGATGAAACGCTCCAGACCAGACATATGTGCCAAAGCATCCATGCGCCCGCGCGCAAAGTCAAGCGACGCCCCGAGGCCGACCGTCTCCATGAAAGATTTATACGCGCGAAGGTTATTCGTGAAGCTGAACCGAAAAGTTCCATGCGCTGCGCGCTAACACACTTTAAGAGTTGGCACGCTCGGCGCACACAACATAGAAAAGGGCAGCCGCGCGGCTGTCCTTTTCCTGTTCGCTTTTAATGGTGCACCCGGCAAGATTCGAACTTGCGACCCCATGATTCGTAGTCATGTACTCTATCCAGCTGAGCTACGGGTGCATAAGGCGTGAATTGATAACGACGAATATACGGAATGGCTCTCGCGGGTGTCAAGCGTGCGTCCGTTGAGCGTAAAGCGGGGCGCAAGGCGCGCCGGAACGGATGCGCGGCGCGTGTGATTTCGCGTTTCGTTTGAGCCTTAGCGCGCGTAGTAGCCGGGACGCGTGCGTGCGATTAGTTCGGGGCGCGCGACTTGAATCTGGATGGCGCGCCAGCCGCCGTCGCGCGGGCGTGAACCGGCGGATTGATAGGCGATGGTATAGAGCGTGCGCATCTCTGCGGCGACTTCGGCGTAGAGACGCGCCATGTCTTCGAGACGATTGATCTCGTGCAGACGCCCGCCCGTGCGACTGGCGAGCGTGTCGAGACGCGCCCGCGCGGCGGAGTAGATGGCGGCCTGTTGCGGCGTCGGTTGCGTTAGATGTTTGATATCTTCGGGGGGCGTGCCCTTGTTCGGGGTGATGCTCAGGGTGGCGCGGTCGGCAAGCCGTTTGAGGTCGCCGGAGGGGAGGGCGAGCGGGTAGATCGTCACGCCTTGAGCGTCGGCGGAGTTGAGCACGGCGGCAAGCGTGGGGTTGGCGTCGGGCTTGATGGCGGCGACGGCTTCCTCGGCGGTCTTGGCTTGAATGGTGGCGGCGCGGTCTTCCCGCCGCACGTCGCTATCGATCCCGTCGGTTAAGACGATGATGGCTTTGCGCCGTGTGCCTTCCTGTTTGAGCGCGTCGAGCGAGTAGCGCAGGGCTTTATAGAGATTGGTGTTGCCGCCGCCGTGTGCGCGGTCGATGGCGAAGGCGATGCGCATGCGGTCGTTCGTGAAGTTCGTGAGCGTCTCGATGCGGTCTACGGGTTTGACGCTTTTCTTCTGTTCCTTCATCTCCGTCCAGAAGGAGACGACGGCGACGCGGTCGGCGGGCGAGAGCGCGTCTATGAAACGTTGCGCGGACTGTTTGAGTTGCGTGCGAAAGCTCAGGGTCGAGCCGGACATGTCGAGCAGGAGCACGAGACTGAAAGGCTGCGTGGTCGCCTCGAAGTTGAGAATCGTCTGCGGCACGCCGTCCTCGAAGACGGCGAAGTCGTTGCGCGTAAGGTCTGTCACGGCGCGGCCTCTGGCGTCTGCGACGCCGACGTTGAGGCGTATGAGATTGGCTTCGACGGTGACTTTATCGTCGTCGTCCTGCGCGTGCGCGGGGCTGGCGAAGAGGGCGCACAAGAGCAGGGCGACGAAGGCGCAGGAGATGTTTTGAAAAATTGGACGAAGGAAAAAACGTTGATCAGTCATCGGTTCTAAGATCGCACGGAGCATAAAAATTTCTGTCGCCAGTATGCAAAGGGTCGCCCGCGTTTGCAAGCAGCGCGTTCATACGGCGTAACCCTGAGGCAGTGGTCGTCACACGAGCAGGCAAGATTTAGTCTCGCACGCGAAACGTGGAAGGTTTCGCGTGCGAGACTCTTTTGGTGCTCGGAGCGTGGAGCGCGTTGCTTGCCGCAGCAGTAAGGAGCGCGGGCAAGCAGGCTTTTGCGGGTCTTAGCTGACGGCTTTGAGCGTGCGGGGGCGGCGGGTGCGGCGCGGCGCGGCGACGGCGGAAGCGGCGGCGATGTTGCTGCTACTGCTGGCCGGACTCTCTTCGTCGAGTTCGTCGAACGCTGGCGTTGACGCGTTTCTGGCGTTCGTCGCGGCGGTGCGGCGCGTGCGGCGCGCGACGGCGCGTTCCTCTTCGACTTCGGCCAGTCGTCGCGCACGCTCGATGCGCTTGCGCGGCACGAGTTGAAATTTCAGTTCCATCTCCTGCGCGACTTTGTAAATCGTCTGCGGCTTCGTTCCGCGCGCCGCGCGGCGCAACACTTCGTCGTGTCCCAACAACTCCGCGCGACCTTCCTTGTCGATCCAAATAAATGTAGCTTCGGCCATCTCTCTCTTCACCTCCAGACGTATCAACTCGCTCATGTCCACGGCGGTCGCGATTGGCTTCGAAACCTGCACGACGGGCAACATGCGCGAGGCGGCGACGCCGGACGCGGGCGGCGCAGGCTTATCGCGTGCGCGCCGTCCGGCGTAATAATCCCCGACGAGCGTATCCACCGCCTCCCGGTGCTCGTCGTA
>DASWNS010000218.1:0-3874 GCA_036399115.1 Pyrinomonadaceae bacterium
TATTAACGGAAATAGAGAACAGCCAGCACACCCGCGAAGGAAACAGTCATCCATATGTCACACGCTTTCAACTTCAACCCGCGCCGCCTCCTGCTGCGCCGCCTCCCGACGACGCGCCGCGCCGCCATCGCCCTGACGCTCGCCTTCGTCGCCGTCGCCGCGTGCGTCCTGTCAGCGCGCATGCGCGTCGTCTACGGCTCGGACCAAGACCTCGCCAAGCTCAACCGCTTCGTGCAGACGGGCAACACTCCCGCGATGAAGATGTTTCGCGCGGGGCGCGACCTGATCGAGAACGAGGAATGGGCGAAGGCTGCCGAGACGTTTCGCGGCTTCATCAACACCTACCCGCGCGACAACGACGTGGACGCCGCCCTCTACTGGTACGCCTACGCGCTCAAGCGACAGGGCAGCACGAAAGAGGCGGCCAAGGCTCTCAAGCGTCTGATCAAAGATTTCCAGCGTTCGGGCTGGCGCGAAGAGGCCGACGCGATGCTCACCGAACTCGCTCCCGCGCTCGGCCAGACCGAGATCATAGATAACGCGCTCGGCAAAGAGAACGAGGAACTCAAGATCATCGCCTTGCAGAGTCTCTTCGAATCAAGCCCCGACCGCGCGCTCGCTTTCGTCTCCGAGTGGTTGAAGCCCAACTCGACGGCGAGCCGCCGCATGAAAGAGTCCGCCGTCTCCCTGCTCGGCGCGCACGGCGGCAAACAGGCCATCCCGCTGCTCCTCGACATCGCGCGCCACCAGCCCGACGCGAAGCTGCGACAAACCGCCATCCATCGTCTCGGCGACGCGGGCGGCGAAGCCGTGATGGACGACCTGATGCGCATTTACAGTTCCGACCCCGACCCCAAGATCAAGCAGCAGGTGCTCCACGCCCTCGCCGGGATGGACGGCGCGCGTGCGAGCGCGAAGCTGTTGGAGATCGCGCAGAACAACGGCGAAGACCTCGAACTGCGCAAGACCGCCATCCACCGTCTCGGCGAGAGAGACGCCGCTTTCGACCACCTCGCCCGTCTCTACGACACAGACCGCTCGCTCGAAATTCGCAAGCGGCTCCTCAACTCCTTCTCCGAGTCGGACGACCCGCGCGCCGCCGCCAAGCTCCTCGAAGTCGCGCGCACGGGCGACCATGTCGAACTGCGTCGCAGCGCGATTCGTCGTCTCGGTGAAAAGAACAGCGAGGCCATGCTCGACGAGTTGATGCGCATTTATCAGGGGGAGCAGACTTTGGAAGTGAAGCGCGATATTCTCCACGCCTTCTCCGACATGAACAACGCGCGCGCCAAGTCCAAGCTCTACGAGATCGCGCGCAACCCGGCGGAGAACGCAGACCTACGCCGCAACGTCATTAACCGCATCGCCGAACGCAACGACCCGCAGGCCGTCGAACTGCTCATCTCGCTCTACGATGCCGAGTCGAACTTCGACATCAAACGCACCATTCTCAACGCGCTCGCCCATTCGAACCAGAAGGCCGCGCTCCGCAAACTGATGCAGGTCGCGCGCACGGACGCTTCGCTCGACCTGCGCCGTCGCGCCATCCAGAGCATCGGCGAGAGCAAAGACCCCGAAGCCCTGCGCTTTCTGGAAGACATACTCAAGCCCTAGCGGGCTGCCCCTTGTTCGTCGCCGGTTGCCCTTAGCCCACGATTCTCCTGTCGGGCGGCTAAAGATGAAAGACGCGCAACCGGCGACGGGCACGAAACAACTTGCGACCGACAACCAACTGCCGACCGCCCCTCGAAAGGAATTCATCATGCGAAGATCACTATCATTCAATTCGTTGTTCATCTGTCTAGCTCTGCTCGGCGGCTCGGCCTGCGCTCACGCGGGCAATGCAAAGCCGTTCGAAGCCTCGGCCTCCTCTGTCGTCGAGACACAGGCGTCTCCGTCCGGCGCGGCGCAAACTTCCAACTTCATACAGGTTGAGGGCGCAGACCTGCGCGCGAAACTCGACGCGGCGGCGAGCCGCGCACGTCAGGCGCGCACGCCTTACTGGTCGGCCTACTCGTTCGACGTGCGACCGGGCATCGCGATTGATCCGGGCATGGGTGAGTTTCACGGTTCGATGAACACGAGCGGCGGCACGACCGTCTTCGTCGGCAGTTCCAGGGGCATGACGGTCGAGACGCGCAACCTCGCCGTCTTTCTCCTGCGCGATGCGGCGAGCGGCGGCGCGATCACGCGCATGGAAATCTACAACCTCGAACGCAAACGCGAGTTCAGCGGCTACCCCGTCTACTGGCTTGGGCGCGCGGGCAATGAAGAGAGCTTGAACTACCTGCGCGGCATCGCCGAAGCCACGCCTCCGCCAGCTTCAACCACCAGCGCGGGCTTGCTCAATCAACACGCCACGCTCGCCATTGCCATCCACGATGACGCGCGCGTCAGCCCGTTGCTCAAACAGTTTGCGGGCAGTTCGCGCCACCCGAAGGTGCGCTCAACGGCTGTCTACTGGCTGGGGCAGATCGGCGGCGAGACGGATTTCCTCGCCGGTATCGTGCGCAACAACAGTGAGACGAAAGACGTGCGGCGGCAGGCCGCGCACGCCATCGGCGAGAGCCGCGACCGCGCCGCGCTCACCACGCTGCAAAGCCTCTACGAAGGCATGACGGAGCGCGATGTCAAACGCGGCATCATTCACGCCGTCGCGGGCAATGAGAACAAGGAGGGCGCGCTCGCGTTCCTGCTCAAAGTGGCGAAGACCGACGCGGACAAGGAATCGCGTCGCACCGCCGTCCACGCCATCGGCGACGAGGGGCGCGATTCCGTCATCGACGAACTGATGAGCATCATGTCGAGCGATCAGGAACAGGACGTGCGCCGCGCCGTGCTCCACGCCCTCGCAGAGATCAAGACGCCGCGCGCACAGGCGAAAATTCTGGAAGTCGCGCGCACGGGCAATCAACCGGACTTGCGCCGCCACGCCATACACATGCTCGCAGACATTGAAGGCGAAGCCATGCTCGGCGAGTTGCTCAAACTCTACGACTCGGAGCAGAGCAACGAGGTGCGGCGTCAACTTCTCCACGCCTTCTCCGAGATGAAGAGCACGCAGGCCGAGGACAAGCTCTTTGCCGTGGCGCGCGACGGCGGCGGGCACGCCGATTTGCGTCGTCATGCGATCCACATGATCGGCGAGCGGGCGGGCAAGCGCAGCCTCGATCTGTTGCGCGAGACGATTGAGAGTTCGAGCGCGGAGACGCAGGTGCAGATGCAGGCCGTCCACGCCATCAGCGAACGCCCTGCGGACGAGTCCGTGCCGCTGCTCATCAAGGTCGCGCGCACGCACCCGAACCAGCAGGTGCGCAAACGCGCGATCCACGTGCTCGGCGAATCGGGCGACCCGCGCGCGCTCGAATTTTTCCGTGAAGTGCTCAGAAGCGAAAAGGAGTAGAGAGATGAGGTCGAAGCAAAAATTCGTCGTCGCGTTGCTGGCACTCTTCGCGCTCCTGTGCGCCGCGCCCGTCTACGGCGACGACGGCGGCGAGCAGAAGTCGAAGGATAAGCGGAAAGATAAACGCTTCGAACCGGTCGTCAAACAGAACGTCGCGGACTACAGAGGGCGTTACGTCGGGCTGGAAGATTACTATCTTGAGATCAGGACGGGCACGGACGGGCAACTCTCCATCGTCAGCCACGAGGGCGGGCGGCGCGCGACGCTGCAAAACATCAGCCTCACGGGCGCGCGTCTGACGGCCACGCGCGTCTATCAGGACGGCACGACGAAAGAGTTCGAGGCCACTTTCGTCAACCGGATTATGAACGGCGACAGCCGCTTCGGCCTCATGGTGGAAAATCCGGAGGTGAAGTTCGAAGGCTTGACCTTCAACCGCATCTTCTACCGCCTCGACTCGAAGCACTGACC
>DASWNS010000219.1:0-3420 GCA_036399115.1 Pyrinomonadaceae bacterium
CAGGTGACGAACCGCGCGAAGTTTGTGGAGAAGTGGCGGGAGACGCTGGAACGCGAAAATTTGCCGGAGGACAAATTGCGCATGCGCGAAGCCTCGAACCGCAAACGCGCGCCGCACGTCATCATCTTCGACGAACGCATCCCGACACCCGACCGCGATGCGGGCAGCGCGCGCATGATGTTCATCCTGAAGTCGCTCGTGAAATGGAGTCGTCCCGTCTTTGTGCCGCTCTATCGCCCGCACGGCATCGAGTACGAAAGACTCCTATGGAAGGAAGGCATCGAGACGGCGCATCTCGTGGAATACCCGCGCATCCTGCGGACGCGAAACTTCTATGCTGCGATCTTGAGTCGCCCGCTCGTTGCGGATAATTTGCTGCCCCGTCTGCGGCGCAAAGGCGGCTCGTCGCTCAAGATCGTCTTCGACATGGTTGACGCCTATTTCATACGGCTCGCACGCGAACATGAGGTGACGCGCGACGCGCACTGGGCGGAAGAGGCCGGAAAGTACCGGGAGGTCGAACTGCGCCTCGCGGGCGCGAGCGATCTCGTCTGGTGCAATTCGTCGGAAGACAAGAAGGCCGTCGCGCTCGAAGTTCCTCATGTGCGGATCGAAGTCATCCCGACGATTCACCCGCTCCATGCGCGCGGCAAGGCGTTTGAGGAACGCGCGCACCTGCTCTTTCTCGGCAACCTCATACACCGCCCGAACGCGGATGCCGTGCATCACCTGATGCGCGATATTTTTCCGCTCGTGAAAAAGTCTCTGCCCGGCGTGAAACTCTACATCGTCGGCGACAACGTGACGCCGGAGATCGCTACCTACGCCGCGCCCGATGTTGAAGTGCTGGGCTACGTGCCGGATGTCGAACCGCTGTTTCAGAGTTGTCGTTTGATGGTCGTGCCGCTGCGCTACGGCGCGGGCGTCAAAGGCAAACTCGGCGAATCGCTCGCTTACGGTCTGCCCGTCGTGACGACGACGATTGGCGCGGAAGGTTTCGGCCTGACCGACGGCGCGGAAGCATTGATCGCGGACGAACCGCAGGCGTTCGCCTCGGCGGTGGTGCGAGGCTACGAGGGGAAAGATTTGTGGGAGCGTCTGGCGGAGCAGGGGCATCGCCACATCGAAAAATATTACACGCCGGAAGTGGTGGCGGAAATCATCAACTCTTCGGTGCAGGAACTCGGCCTGACCGAACTTGAGAGGCGGGCGGCGAGTAGCCGCGACGGCGTCGAGACAAACGGTTGAGAATCTTAATCACGGGAAGTCGTGGATTCGTCGGCGGGAGCGTCGGGCGCTATGCCGTGCGCGCGGGGCATGAAGTGCTCGGCGTCGGTCGCGCCACGCAGGCCGATGTGAGTTGGCCGGGCGTTTACGTCTCAGCCGACATCGTGAGTTCCGACCTCTCCGGCGTCATACACGACTTCGCGCCCGATGTCGTGCTGCATGCGGCGGGCACGGCCTCCGTCGGCGCATCGCTCACGGCACCGCTCGACGATCTGCGCGCCGCGCTCCTGACGTGGGCGAACACGCTTGAGAGCGTGCGCCGTTCGGGACTCCGCCCCTTGCTGCTCTACGCTTCGAGCGCAGCCGTCTACGGCAACCTGACGGAACTTCCCGTCCGCGAAGATGCGCCCGCGCGCCCCATCTCGCCCTACGGTTTTCACAAGGCCGCCTGCGAACTGCTCGCGCACGAATACGCAGAGTGCTACTCGCTGCCCGTCGTCGTCTGCCGTCTCTTCTCGCTCTTCGGCGCAACGCAGCGTCGTCTGCTCGTCTGGGAGTTGTATCGTCAATTCGCAGCCGGGAACGACGAGCTTGTCTGGCTGCAAGGCACTGGCACCGAGACGCGCGACTACCTGCACATTGACGACGTAGCCGCAGCCCTGCTCGACATTGCCGCCGCACAGTTGGAAGCGACGGTGGAGCACGGCATGGAAGCGACAAAGGCAGACGGCGCGAGTCGCTGCCTCGTCTTAAACGTGGCGAGCGGCGAAGAGACGAGCGTGTCGGAACTGGCGCGGCGCATCGGCCAACTCGTCGCGCCGCAGAAAGAGATTCGCTGCCGGGGACTCGAACGCCCCGGCGACCCCCGCGCCTGGCGCGCAGACATCACACGCCTCCGCACGCTCGCCCCCTACTGGCACCCGCAACCGCTCACCGCATCACTCGCGCAGTGCATTGCAGCGTGGCAGGCGGCAGCGCACAAATAGCTCAAGCCAATCCACCCGCAGGCAAACGCGGAGCGAGACGAATTCGTTAATCCTTCTGAATCCGCCTCGCTCCGCGTTTAGCCGCGAACAGTCTCTCTTTCTACAATTGCTTTTCGAGCAGCGCGTTGAGGATGCGGTCGGCGGCCTGCCCGTCCCAGAGCGGGGGGCACTCCGCGCGCGGGTGGTCGAGTGCGTCGAAGGCGGCGGCGGTGATGCGCGCGGTGTCTGTGCCGACGAGTCGGTTCGTGCCGTGCGTGATGGTGATGGGGCGTTCGGTGTTTTCGCGTAGGGTGAGGCAGGGGATATTGAGCGCGGTCGTCTCTTCCTGTATGCCGCCCGAATCGGTGAGCACGAGGGCGGCGGCGCTGTAGAGTCGCAGAAAATCGAGATAGCCGAGCGGCTCGACCAGACGCAGGCGCGGCGCGCGCGCTTCCACGCGCTCCATCAGTCCGAACTCTTCAAGCCTGCGACGCGTGCGCGGGTGCGCCGGGAAGATCAACGGCAGGCGTTCGCCGATCTCTTCGAGGGCGGCGAGGATGCGCTCAAGCGGCGCGCGCTCGTCCACATTCGAAGGACGATGCAGCGTCACCACCCCATAACTCGTTCCCCGCCCGACGCCCAACTCTTCGCGTATTCGTGAACGATTGGCTCGCTCAAGTTGCGCGTAGAGCGAATCGATCATCACGTTGCCGACGAAGCGTATGCGCTCGCGCGGGATATTTTCGGCGAGCAGATTTTCGTCGGCGTCGGGCGAGGGCGTGAGCAGGAGGTCGGAGAGTTGATCCGTGACGAGGCGGTTCAACTCTTCGGGCATCGTGCGGTCGCGGCTGCGCAAACCCGCCTCGACGTGCGCCACGCGCACCCCCGACTTCGCACAGACCAGCGCGCACGCGAGCGTCGAGTTGACATCGCCCACCACGACGACCCAATCCGGCTGCTCACGCAGGACGACCGGCTCGAAGCGTTGCATCACGGCTGCCGTCTGCTCCGCGTGCGTTCCAGACCCCACGCCGAGATGCACGTCTGGCTCCGGCAATTCGAGATCGTGGAAGAAGGCTGCGGACATCTGCGCGTCGTAGTGCTGCCCCGTATGCACGACGAGCGGCGCAAACTCCGTCGCGCGCCGCCGCATCGCCTCTACAATCGGCGCTACCTTCATAAAATTCGGGCGCGCGCCCACCACGTTAATGACTTTGAGCATAGTGCT
>DASWNS010000220.1:0-4642 GCA_036399115.1 Pyrinomonadaceae bacterium
AACCCGTTCGTCACCCGCCCGATCCTCGGCACGTCGCAGACCGAGCGGTTCAAGCCGACGGACATACGCCATCAGTTCGGCGGCGCTATCGGCGGACGGATCATCCGCGACAAGCTCTTCTTCTTCTTCACCTACGACCAGCAGAAGCGCAACTTCCCCGGCGCGGCGGTGCTGAGCAACCAGGCGTTCCTGAACAACACTTCGGCCACCGCCGCCTGCACGGCGACCCCCGGCGTCAACCGCAACTGCCTGCGCGGACGCTCGGCGGCCAATGCCACCTTCCTGACGGACGCGAACATCAATCAGGCCACAGAGTTCATCTCCAGCCTGCTCGGCGAAGTTCCGCGCTCGCAGGATCAGCGCATCATCTTCCCGAAGATTGACTGGGTTATTAACGGCAGCAACAACTTCACTGCCTCTTACAACCGCATGCGCTCGCAGTCGCCCGCAGGTATCCAGACGCAGCCGACGACCTTCAGCGGCATCGCCAGCTTCGGCGACGACTTCGTCGAAGCCGACATCTTCAATGCGCGCCTGACCTCCACCGTGTCTCCGACCCTGCTCAACGAATTGCGCTTCCAGTGGGGTCGCGACAACCTGTTCGCCTTCAGCCAGGAGCCGACCTCCGGCGAGGCCGCCATTCTCCCCGCGGGTCTGGCACGCCTGCCCAACGTCTCGCTTACGAGCGGCATCAGCTTCGGCAAACCGACGTTCCTTGAGCGCGTCGCCAACCCCGACGAGAAGCGCATCCAGGTCGCCGACACGGTAACTTCGTCGCGCGGCAACCACACGCTCAGGTTCGGTTTCGACATCAACCACGTCAACGATCTGCTCGACAACCTCGTGACCGAAGGCGGCAGCTACAACTACGCCAACTTCAACGATTTCATCGTTGACTATCTCAACGCGCGGCAGAGCGGCGCGCTGCGCACGGCGGGCGTCCTGTGCGCCACTTCGACGAGGCTCGCGGGCAAGTGCTACAACAGCCCGACCGGCTACACACAGTCGTTCGGCCCCACGGCCTTCGAGATCAGCACCAACGACTACAGCTTCTTCGTGCAAGACGACTGGCGCGCGACGCCGCGCCTGACCGTCAACCTCGGCCTGCGCTACGAGTACCAGAAGTTGCCCGAGCCGCAGATTCCGAACATGCTCCCGAATCTGTCCGGCCAACTCATCGGACCCGAGCAGACGAACCAAATTCCGTCTGACAAGAACAACTTCGGGCCGCGCTTCGGCCTCGCCTACGATCTGACGGGCGACGGCAAAACGTCGCTTCGCGGCGGCTATGGCATCTACTACGGGCGCATCATCAACTCGACGATCATCAACGCCATCAGCAACACGGGCGTCGCCGGGGCGCAGCGCACCTTCACCTTCAACCCGACGGATGCCTCTTCGCCCATCTTCCCGAACGTGGTGCCGACGGCTCCGACCGGCGCGGTCGTGCCGAACATCGTGGTCTTCTCGCCCGGCATGAAGAGTCCGCTCATCCATCAGGCGGACATCATTCTGGAGCGCGAGATCGGGCGCAACACCGCCGTCTCGATCTCCTACCTGTTCAGCCGCGGGCGCAACCTCCCGACCTTCGTGGATGAGAACCTGCCCACGCCGATTCAGCAGAGCTACACGTTCGCGGGCGGCGCACTCGGCGGCCAGACCATCACCGTGCCGTTCTTCCAGCGGCTCGCAGCCGGTAACGGTCGCCCCGACACGCGTTTCGGCGCGATCACGCAGATTCGCAGCGATATCGAGTCGAAGTACGACGGCCTTGTGCTGCAATTCAATCGTCGCCTGACGAAGGGTCTACAGTTGCAGACCCACTACACGTTCTCGCGTGCGCGCGATAACGGCCAGAACTCGCAGACCTTCACCTTCACGCAAGGCAGGCTCAACCCGTTCGATGAGACGGTTGACGAGGAAGGCGCTTCGAACAACGATGTCCCGCACCGCTTCGTCTTCAGCGCGGTCTGGAATCCTAGCGCGCCCTTCGGTCTGGAGAATTCGAGAGTTGGCCGCGCGATCTTCGGCGGCTTCACCATCGCCCCGATCTTCGTCGCGCAGTCGGGCAACGTCTATACGGCGAACTTCAGCGGAAACGTGGGCAACAACCCCATCTCCGGCGGTTTGACCGGATCGGGCGGGGGTTCGCGCATCACGGCCTTCGAGCGCAACTCTTTCCGGCAACCCAAGCTCGTCAACCTCGACCTGCGCATCTCGCGTCGTTTCCGCTTCACCGAGACGATGAACCTGGAACTGCTCGCCGAGGGATTCAACGTCTTCAACCGTTATCAGGCAACGGGCGTCAACAATCTGGCCTACAACCTGTCCGGCTCTACGCTTACGGCCTTGCCTGCTTTCGGTCAGGTCAACGCGGCGGGCAACTCGATCTACCGCGAGCGTCAGATTCAATTCGCCGCACGCTTCCAGTTCTAACGCGGACGGCAAGAGAGAGTCTGCACTAACCAAAAAAGAGAGGGCGCGTCGTAAGTTCGACGCGCCCTCTCTTTTTGTCCGAAGACGAAGCGCGCCCGCCCCGTACTGTACGGAAACGGACGATCCGCAAACGCGCTCTCCCGGCCTCCACAAATGCGCGCACAACCTGCGCAAGCCGCTCTCCAAATGGGACTTTCACATCTTCGCCGTCAACCTCAAACACCCGCGCACGCTACTGGCACGGTCGTTGCCGAGTCTCTTCCGAGACAAGGCGGAAACAAGCGTTTCCGCTTTGTTCCACACGTCAAGCGGGAACACCAATTTTTCGAGGAGGCACGATAGCATTATGGGTTTACTGAACAACGATGAGGTCGAAGGAAAATTTGATCAGGCCAAAGGTGCGGTGAAAGACAAGGTGGGCGAAGCCACGGGCGACCGCGACCTCGAAGCCGAAGGCGAGGCCGACCGCGCCTCCGGAAACATTCAGGAAGGCTTCGGCACCGCCCGCCGCAAAGTCGGCGAAACCATCGAAGACATCGGCGACAAAATAAGCCGGTAACTTTTAAGTGACGACTAACGAGTGACAAGCAGGAAGAAAGTAGATCGTGAATCGCAGATCGTGAATAGAGAAAATAGAGTTCTTTCTATGTCACGATTTACGATTCACGATCTACTGTTTTCATCTAGTCACTTGTCACCTGTCACTCGTCACTACTCTTGCCTGACGTGCTCCGCGCCGAGGTCTGTGAGCAGTTTTTCAATCGTACTGGCGTCTTCGCTCGACTTGGCTTCGACGCCGATGAGAATGCCGCCGCTGCGCAAGCCCGCGTCATAAACTCTAGCACGATGCTCCGGAATGCCCGCGCCGACGAGCGCGCCGATCACGCCGCCCGTGAATCCGCCCGCGCCCGCGCCCGCGAGCGCAGCCGCGATTGGACCCGCGATAACCAGACCGATTCCCGGCAGCGCGATGCTCGTGCCCACCGCTGCAATCGCCGCCAGCACCGCGCCCACCGTGCCGCCGACCGCGCCGCCGATGCCTGCGCCGTCAACCGCGTGCGTCCCCGTCTCAATCGCAAACTCTTTGTTCTTCGTCGCGTCGGACATGAGCACGCTGATGTCGTCGCGCGTGTAGCCGTGTTTGATGAGCGCATCGACGCCGGCCTCCGCCGCAAGTTTCGTTTTGAAAAGTCCCGTCACAAGTGTTGCCATAAATCCTCCTCAGATTTTCCGCTCTTAACTCAAAATGTTAATCCGTTCAAACAATCAAGAGCAATCTTTATGCCGACTCGTCAAAGGGCGTTAACGCTGGCTCCGCAGCGCGAACCGACGTTGGAGAACACGACACATCGCCCGCCGTTGGTGTAATGTAAAGCCTCACGACACACACTCAAGGGGAGAAACAGAGTTAATGCTCAAAGCCATCATTTTCGACATCGACGGCACGCTCGTCGATTCGGTTGACCTCCACGCGCGCGCCTGGCAGGAAGCCTTCAAGAAGTTCGGGCGCGAGGTCGAGTTCGAGAAAGTGCGCCACCAGATCGGCAAAGGCGGCGACCAGTTGATGCCCGTCTTCTTTTCCGCAGAAGAACTCGAACGCTTCGGCGAAGAGTTGGAGAAGTATCGCGGCGAACTTTACAAGCGCGACTATCTTTCGCAGGTGCGCGCCTTCCCGCAGGTGCGCGAACTCTTCGAACGCATCCGCAGCAGAGGACTCCGCATCGCGCTCGCCTCTTCCGCCAAAAAAGATGAACTCAAGACTTACAAAGAGATCGCGCGCATCACAGACCTCGTCGAAGAAGAGACTTCCGCAGACGATGCCGATAAATCGAAACCGCACCCGGACATCTTCGAAGCCGCGCTCGCCGCGCTCGGCGACGTTCGTGCCGACGAAGCCATCGTCATCGGCGACACGCCCTACGATGCGGAGGCCGCGGGCAAGATAAACCTGCGCACCATCGGCGTCCTCTGCGGCGGCTTCCCCGAAGCCGAACTGCGCGCCGCCGGATGCGCTCCCATCTACCGCGACCCGGCTGATCTCCTCGCACGCTACGACGAGTCGCCGCTCGCACAGACATCGTCAGCCACGACCAGCGCGAGCGACTAAAATGTTATTTCCCGGCGACCAACAACCGCCCGACCTTTTAACTTCTTCGCTGCGTCTTTGCGCGATTAAATTTCACGCAAAGGCGCAGAGAGGCAAAGA
>DASWNS010000221.1:0-5592 GCA_036399115.1 Pyrinomonadaceae bacterium
CAAACCCGGCCTTCTCGCCCGACGGGCAGAAGATCGCGTATCTCAAAGGGCGCGGCAACGTCAACCACGAAGAGGAACTCGTGAGCGAGTCGGCCTTCGAGATTCACTACTGGGACGGCCAGACGAGCCGCTACGTGATGGACTTGCAAAGTCGCGGCACGAACGCGCGCATGCCGATCCTCAGTTTCGACCCGAAAGGCGAGCGCATCTTCTTCCTCGAATCGCCCTCCGCGCCCACGCCGCCCGGACAGCCCGCACAAATCTTCTCGGCCTTGAGCAGCATTAAAATCTCCGGCGACGATTACAAGCGGCACATCGAGGCGCGCTTCGCCACCGAGATCGCGCCCTCGCCCGATCACAACTGGGTCTTCTTCAAGGAACTGCACAAGCTCTATCTCGCGCCGTTTCCGCAGACGGGCAAGACGCTCAAGATCAACTCGACCGAGACGATCCTGCCCGTCAAGTCGATCTCGAAAAACTCCGGCGACTGGCTCACCTGGTCGCCCGACAGCAAATCCGTCCAGTGGACGCTCGGCGAAAATTTCTACGAGCAGACGCTCGAACAGATCAATCGCCAACTCGCCAAAGACGAGAAGCCCACAGAGCCGAGAGCCACGAAGATCAACTTCGAATTCGAGACGGCCAGGCCGCGCGGCGTAGTCGCTTTAACGAACGCGCGCATCATCACGATGCGCGGCGACGAGGTGATCGAGCGCGGCACGATCCTCGTGGAAGACAATCGCATCAAGGCGGTCGGCGCGCGCGTCCAAATCCCTGCGAACGCGCGCAGGATTGATATGACGGGTAAGACCATCGCGCCCGGCCTCATAGACGTGCACGCGCACATGGGCTACAACACGCTCGACATCATCCCCGAAAAGCAATGGCCTTACTGGGCAAACCTCGCCTACGGCGTGACGACGACGCACGACCCTTCGGCGGCCACGCAGTCTGTCTTCGCACAGTCGGAGATGGTCAAGGCGGGTTTGATGGTGGGACCACGCATCTTCTCGACGGGCTATCCGGTCTACGGCGCGGAGAGTCCTGAGAAAGCTCCGGTCAACAATCTGGAAGATGCGCGCGGGCATCTCGCGCGGCTCAAGGCGGTCGGCGCGTTCTCCGTCAAGAGCTACAACCAGCCGCGCCGCAATCAACGCCAGCAGATCATACAGGCCGCGCGCGAACTCAAGATGATGGTCGTCCCCGAAGGCGGCTCCACCTACTTCTACAACATGACGCACATCCTCGACGGCCACACAGGCATCGAGCACGCCATCCCCGTCGCACCGCTCTACAAAGACGCCGTGATGTTGTTTGCCAAGAGTCGTTCGGGCTACACGCCCACGCTCGTCGTCGGCTACGGCGGCGTCTGGGGCGAAAATTACTGGTATCAAAAATCGAACGTCTGGGAGAACGAAAAGCTTCTGCGCTTCACGCCGCGCTCGACCATTGACGCGCGCTCGCGTCGCCGCATCATGATTCCCGAAGACGACTTCTATCATTTCGAGTTGGCGAAGTCCGTGCGCGACGTTGTGCGCGCGGGCGGTCGTGCCCAACTCGGCGCGCACGGCCAACTGCAAGGACTCGGCGCGCACTGGGAACTCTGGATGCTCCAACAGGGCGGACTCACGCCGCTCGAAGCCCTGCGCGCGGGCACGCTCTCCGGCGCGCAGTACATCGGCCTCGACCGCGAAGTCGGCTCAATCGAGACGGGCAAACTCGCCGACCTGATGATCACGGACAAGAACCCGCTCGACCAGATTCAAAACTCCGAGACGATCAGCTTCGTCATGATGAACGGCGTGCTCTACGACACGCGCAACATGGACGAGGTCTACCCGCAGGCGCGACCGCGCGGCAAGTTCTTCTGGGAGCGTTGAAGGCTTTAACTTAAGGACGAACGACGAACGCGTAACGATGAACTGAAAGCAACCGTCTTTCAGTTCATCGTTACGCGTTCCTGCTTCATCGTGCCACGCGTCGGCGGGGCTATCCGTCAATTGCTCAAGGCAACAAGGGCGTTGACGCATCTGTTAAATCTCCTTAGACGGAAGTGTGAAGGCGCGTACGTTTTCGGAGTCGGGCGATTCGGCTGGTCGAACGGGCGGAAAATATCATAAGCGCGCGGCGGCAACTAACAATTTAACGCTCCGCGAACCTGCCTGCGGTGGTCGCGCGTTTTGTCGCTGCGCGCCCGTTGCAGTTATAATCGACGACTTTCAATTCGACGAAATTTTTAGCAAGGGCACTCAAAGTTAATATGGCATTCTGGCGACGCAAAAAAGAAGACCGCTACATCACGCTCGGACTCAACGAACCGCGCACCCCCGCAGAGAAAGCAGAGAAAGAGGCGGCAACGGCAACCCCCCAAACGGCGACGACGCCCGAACCGCCCGCCAATCTTTCCAACACGCAGGCGGGCGCGTCTGCCGTCGCTCCCGCGCTGCCCGCGCTTGAGCCGACCGTGACGGGCGGCACGCCGACGCCGCAAGAGAGCAGGGGCGAAAGGGCGTCTATCGGGGCGACCAGCGGAAACGTCGCACGCGAAGCCACGACTCCGGCGACAACGACGGGCGGCGCATCCCGCACGACGCCCGAACCGTCGAAGCCCGGCGTCGCCGCGCAACGACCCGTCCCCACGCGTTCGAGTTTTACCACCTCCATTCTCGGCCTCGACCGCTCCATCGAAGAGTTGCAGGCCGAAGAGGCCGCGCTCGAACGCACCTTCGAGAAGCGTTTCAAAAACGCCATCTCCGCCACGCGCGAGTCTCTGTCGGAAAAGATCGACACCGTCTTTCAAGGGCGCAAACAGATCGACGCCGAGTTGCTCGACGAACTCGAAGAGGCTCTCATCGCCGCAGACATCGGCGTGCCGACGACGCTCGACATCCTCGATACGGTGAGGCGCGGCATCACGCGCAAAGAGATCAACGACATCGACGCGCTCAAGGCCGCGATCAAAAATCAATTGCTCGCCATCCTGCGCGCGTCGGAGGCAAAGGGCGTCGCCGCCGAGACGAGCGTGCCGGAAAACATCTCGCCTTACGTGATGATGATCGTCGGCGTCAACGGCGTCGGCAAGACGACCACCATCGGCAAACTCGCGCAGCGCATCAAGGCCGAAGGCAACGACGTGCTCATCTGCGCGGCTGACACCTTCCGCGCCGCCGCTTCCGATCAACTCGCCATCTGGGCTGAACGCACGGGCGTGCCGCTCATCCAGCAGAAGCAGGGAACCGACCCCGCCGCCGTCCTCTTCGATTCGCTCAAAGCCGCGAAGGCGCGCAACTCCGACGTGCTCATCGTGGACACCGCCGGGCGTCTGCACAACAAATCGAACCTGATGGCGGAACTGGAAAAGATGAAACGGATCGCCGGGCGCGAGGTGGAAGGTGCGCCGCACGAGACGCTGCTCGTGATCGACGCCGTGACCGGCCAGAACGGACTCGAACAGGCGCGCCAGTTCTTGAAAGTCGCGGGCGTCACCGGCATCGTCCTGACGAAACTCGACGGCACGGCCAAAGGCGGCATCGCCGTCGCCATCTCCAAAGAACTCGGCCTGCCGATCCGCTACGCAGGCATCGGCGAAAAGGTTGACGACCTCGTCGTCTTCAACGCCGAGCACTACGTCGATGGCTTATTTGCATAAGTCTATGGACTTTTACACTTCATTGATCGAGAGCGCGGGCGTGGAGAAATCCTATGTGCAGGTCTACTGGGCTTGGGGGGCGCATCTCGGCGAAGCAATACATAAGATGAAAGCGCGCGCCGTGGCTCAGGGAGTTGATTCTCCTCTCCTGGTAGAAGCCGATCCTTACATCTTCAGCAGCTTGCCGGATACTGCCGTGTCCGAAAATAAAGGGGAGATGTACTATGCCGGGGAACGCCATTTCTTTCCGCCGACAGCTTGCTACAGGCTTCCAGACGGAGTTGTTAAATCATGTATCGAAGGTGAATACGAGCTTGAGGACATAGAAGCCGGGTATCAATTAAGTGAGTTAGACGATGAGTTGATCGAAGTGTCAGCCGTCGTTGAAGAGAAAGACCTGTTGAAGGTTTATCTGGCCGTAGTGGGCGCTCTTTCCGAGATTCGCGTGTTTTGGGTGAAACTCCAGGATGATTGGGAGGATGCCGGAAAAGAAGAGATATACGTGAACGAGCGGCTGGATTCGCTTGAGGCAATCGCGCAATTTATCCGCTCCAACCCTCTTAATACGATACGGAATGGTCATGTCACGCTCACGACGTATGCCACCGCCGGCGCGACGAATGTGAGCATCAGCGACCACAAAACAATAGATATACTCACGTATGACAGGCTTGTTGCCGGTAAAGTTTGCGCGGTGTTAGGTGGTTATGGGTTGAATGAAAAAGAGAACTTAATATCTATCAGCCGTGGTTTTCATCACTGGCATTACAGGCACCCCGAAGCGTTTAACCGGCACGACCTGATTGACATGCTTCATACGCAAGGGTTCAGTTATTGGAATCCCTCGGCCTGATACTTCGTGGCACATAGATCCCCCGAACAGTGTGTGACATCAAACTCTGATTTGCATCTTGAAACTGACAACATAGACGGCCACTTGATGCGTCGTGCGCTGGAACTCGCGGCGCGTGGCGCGGGGCAGGTTAGCCCGAGTCCGCTCGTCGGCTGCGTCGTCGCGCGCGACGACGGCGAAGTGGTCGGCGAAGGTTTCTACCTGTACGAGCGCGTCAAACACGCGGAGACGCTTGCGCTCGAACAGGCGGGCGCGCGCGCGCGCGGCGCGACCGCTTACGTTTCGCTCGAACCGCACGCGCATCAGGGGCGCACGCCGCCCTGCACGGTCGCGCTCATCAAGGCTGGCATCCGGCGCGTCGTCGCGCCCATCGAAGACCCGAACCCGCTCGTGTCGGGGCGCGGGTTCACGCACCTGCGCGAAGCCGGGATCGAAGTGGAGGTCGGCCTCCACGCGGATGAAGCGTTGCGCCTCAACGAAAAGTATATCCACGCCCACGCCCACGCGCGCCCCTTCGTGCATCTCAAACTCGCCTGCTCGCTCGACGGGCGCATCGCCACGCGCACCGGCGACGCGCGCTGGATCACGAACGAAGCATCGCGCGCACGCGTCCACAGGCTGCGCCATGAATACGATGCGATCCTCATCGGTTCACGCACGGCCACAGCAGACGACCCACTGCTCACAGACCGCAGCCTTCTGCCGCGTCATCGCCCGCTCGCGCGCATCCTGCTCGACGACAATTTGCGCCTCTCGCCCGATTCGCAACTCGCGCGCACGGCGGGCGAGTCTCCGGTCATCATCTTTACTTCCGGCACAGCCGACGAGAGCGCGGCGGCGACTTTGAAGGCGCGCGGCGTAGAGATCGTGCGTGCGCCGCGCGGCGCACGCGATCTCGCGTGGGTGCTCGAAAACTTACATGCCCGTTCGCTGCAAAGCGTGCTCGTCGAAGGCGGCGCGACGGTTGCCGGGATGTTCCTCGATGCGCGCCTCGTCGCAAAAGTGAGCTTCTTCATCGCGCCGCTCATCATCGGCGGGAGCGATTCACGCGCCGCCGTCGCAGGCACAGGCGCAAACCACGTCGCCGATG
>DASWNS010000222.1:0-42835 GCA_036399115.1 Pyrinomonadaceae bacterium
CGCATGTCCGCTCCAGACGTTCGATCAACTCCACGGAGTCAACCGTGTGAATCAGGTCGAAGAGTTTGACGGCGCGGCGTGCCTTGTTCGATTGCAGATGCCCTATGAGATGCCAGCGCGGGCGGCTCGCGCTGCGGTCGAGATCGGCGCGGCTCACGATCTCGATCTTCTCTCCCGCCTCCTGCACGCGGTTTTCGCCGAAATCGGAGACGCCCGCGCGCATCGCTTCTATCACACGCTCCGCCGGATGCGTTTTGCTGACCGCGATCAAAGTGAGCGCGTCGCCGGATGTGCGTCCCGCACGCCGCGCGCAGGCCGCAATGCGCGCGCGTATTTCATCCAGACGCGAACCCAGCGCGTCGTCTGCTGTCCGCAAAGTTTCCGTCATGACGGGTTCAAGTTTCTGCACAATGTCTACAAAGGGTCTACGATGGCTCAACTATAACAAGCGGCGGCGGACACAGCAACACCGCTCTCCGACGCCTTGCGGGCAGGATGAAACACGCCTCCGAAACGCTCCCCGGGTCGCGCCTTGACACCTTCGCTCCGCGCTCCGTATATTCGTTTCACGTCTCACGCGGATGTGGCGGAATTGGCAGACGCGCAGGTCTCAGAAGCCTGTGATGGTGACATCGTGGAGGTTCGATCCCTCTCATCCGCATAACAACAGAGGCCGGAAGTTAGAGTCTAAAGGCCAGCCAGAAGCAAACTGTTCTGACTGGCCTTTAGACTCTCACCTCCGGCCTCTTTTTTAATTGATCGATTCGGAAGCGGACTCCGGCGTCTGCGCCGAGCGCGCGTCCATGATGAGGAGCGGCTGTTCGCTGAAGAGCGTGGAGTTGATGAGCGTCTGCACCCAGTATTCGCCGGGCGTGTGAAAGGTGATGTTGACGAAGAAGCTGACGTTATCCGTATGTCCGCCCTGTGCGATCACGAAAGGCGCGGGTTCGGAGACGACGATGGGCTGCTTTTTGTCCGGCGACAGGATGCGCACCTCCGAGAGATAACGCCCCTCGCCACGCCAGTGGTTGACGACGGCAAATTTAATCAGGGCGACCGGCAACTGCTGCACCAGCATGTTCTGAAAGACGCCGATCAGGGATAACTTGTTGCCGACTTCCAAACGTACGTCGTCGCAAAAGATCGAATAGGCGAGTTCGAGTTTGTTCGCTTCGTTCGTTGTGCTCATGCCATCTCCAATTTCAATAGACTTTAGAAAACCGCTCCACAGCCCCGCCAACGACTAATCATTCGTCGCCAACAACGCTCTGAACCCTTGTTCGTCAATCACTTTAACGCCGAGCGTCTGCGCTTTGTCCAACTTCGACCCGGCCTCTTCGCCCGCCACCACGTAGTTCGTCTTTTTACTGACCGAAGAGGTAACGCGCCCGCCGCGCGCCTCTATGAGCGCAGCGGCTTCGTCGCGCGTGAGCGTCTCAAGTTTGCCGGTGAGGACAAAGAGCATACCCGCGAAAGATTCATCGCGCACGCCGCCAGCCGCCGTGCCCGCCTCCATCTCCGTGCGCACGCCCTTGTCGCGCAGGCGTTGACAGAGCGCCTGGTTCCCTTCGTCCGCGAACCAATCGTGGACGCTCTCGGCCACCGTCAGGCCGATCTCCGGCACGGCGTCGAGTTCTTCCACGCTCGCCGCGCCGAGTGCTTCGAGCGTGCGAAACTGGCGCGCGAGGATGGCGGCGGTGCGTTCGCCCACGTGGCGTATGCCGAGGCCGAAGACGAGTTGCGGCAGGTCGCGCGTCTTGCTCGCTTCAATCTGCGCCAGCAGGTTCGACGCGGACTTCTCCGCCATGCGTTCGAGTTCCGCAACCTGTTCCTGTGTCAGATCGTATAAACCCGCCACGTCTCGCACGAGTCTCTTCTGCACGAACTGATCCGCGAGCGCATCGCCCAGACCTTCGATGCGCATGGCGCGGCGCGAAGCATAGTGGAGCAGGCGCGCTTTGAGTTGCGCGGGGCAATCCGCCGCCACGCAGCGCGCCACCACTTCCCCTTCGGGACGCGACACGACGCCGCCGCACACCGGGCACGCCTTCGGCATCTTGAAACGCTTCTCCGTCCCCGTGCGGCGCGATTCCACCACCTTGATCACTTTCGGGATCACGTCGCCGCTCTTTTCGATCAAGACCCAATCGCCGATCCGCACGCCGAGCCGCTTGATCTCGTCTTCGTTGTGCAGCGTGGCGCGGGCGACGGTGCTGCCCGCGACGAGCACCGGCTCAAGATGCGCGACGGGCGTGAGCGCGCCCGTGCGCCCGACCTGTACGCCGATGTCGAGCACCTGCGTCGTCGCCTGCCGCGCCGGATACTTATAGGCGATAGCCCAGCGCGGCGATTTCGCGGTAGCCCCGAATTCATCCTGCAACGCGGCGGAGTTGACTTTGACAACCACGCCGTCAATCTCATATTCCAACTCGTCGCGCCGCGCTTCCATCTCGTTGCAAAACTCGATCACTTCTTCAATCGAAGGGCACAGACGGCGATGGCTAACGCTAAAGCCCGCGCGCTCAAGCCACTCCAGACCTTCCCAGTGCGTGGCGAAGGCTTTGCGGTCGCCCGTGATGCAATCGTAGGCGAAGAGGTCGAGACGGCGCGCGGAGACGATCTTGGGGTCGAGTTGGCGAATCGTTCCGGCGGCGGCGTTGCGCGGGTTGGCGAAGCGCGGTTCTTCAGCCTGTTCGCGTTCGGCGTTGATGCGCTCGAAAGTTCTGCGCGAGAGATAGGCTTCGCCGCGCACTTCAATCTCCGGCAGGTCGAGCGCGCCTCCAGCTTTAAAACGGAGCGGAATGCTGCGAATCGTGCGTACGTTTTGCGTGACATCTTCGCCGCGCCGCCCGTCGCCGCGCGTCACGCCGCGCACGAGCACGCCCCGCTCGTAATGCAGAGAGATCGAGAGTCCGTCGATCTTCAACTCGGCGACGTATTCGAGGCGTCGCCCGTCGGCGAGACGCTTGATGCGTTCGTCGAAGGCGCGCAGGTCTTCGATGTTGTAGCTGTTGTCGAGCGAGAGCATCGGGCGGCGATGCACGTACTCGGCAAACTCTTCCACGGGGCGACCGCCGACGCGCTGCGTGGGGCTGTCGGGCGTCGCCAGTTCCGGGTGCTCCGCTTCCAACGCTTGCAGGCGCGACATGAGCGCGTCGTAATCCGCGTCGGAGATTTCCGGGTTGTCGTAGACGTAATAAAGCTCTTCGTGATGGCGCAACTCATCACGCAGTTGTGCGATCTCCTGTGTCAGATTTGCCGTGCGGGTGGACGATTTCGCCATGATGCGGTCTGGAGCCTTAAGACTTCGCTTGTTTGAGTTGGACGAACGATTCCTGCGTTGAGGTTTCGCGTTGGTCTTCTCTGGCGACCTGCGCGAGACGGTGTATGAGCCGCCCGAAATATTTGATGCCCTGCACGAAATCTTCGAGCCGGATGTTCTCGTCGGGCGCGTGCGGGTTCGACCCGGCGTAGCTGACGCCGAAGGAGACGATGGGCGTCGGTGGCAGGTTGACGCCGCAGACCGCGCCCACGGGTCCACTCGCCGGATCGAGCGGGTAGACGATGGGCTGCGCCCCGTAAATTTCCGTCGCGGATTCGATGGCCGCACGCGCGACGCTCGACTTGATCGAAGCCTTTGCGAAAGGCGCGCTGGCAATTTCGATGATCTCTATATCCTGAAAGCCGCGCGTGTCGAGATGCTCGCGCAGGAGTCCGACGACGAGCGCGGGCGACAAGTCCGGCACGAGCCGGAAGTCGAGACGCGCCACGGCCATGCCCGGCAGGACGGTCTTTGCGCCCGCCTCCGTGTGGCCTGTGTGAATGCCGCAGATCGTACAGGTAGGGCCGAAGATCAATTCTTTGGCGAGCGCGCGTCCGGTCAGGCCGCGCACCCAATGGTTGATCTTGAACTCGCTTTTGAGTCCCGCCTCGTCGAGTTCGAGTTGCCGCAGAGACTTCATATCTTCCTCGGCGATGGGCGCGACGTGCGAAGAGAATCCGTCAATCGTGATGACGCCTTTAGGCGAGACGATGGTGGAGAGAGCCTGCACGAGATTCCAGGCCGGATTGGGCACGATGCCGCCCCACTTGGAATGTAGATCGGTGCGTGCGCCGTAAGCGCGCAGTTCGAGAAACGTGATGCCTTTGAAGCCGAGACTGAGGAGGAGACGCTCTTTCGTGTCCTTGTAGCCGTCGTCCCAGATGCAACCGTCGGCGCGCAGCATCTCCGGGTGTTCCGCCGTGAAGCGATAGAGGCTCGGGCTGCCCAAACCGTCTTCGCCCTCCACGATGAAGCGCAGGCAGAGCGGCAGTTTTCCGAAAGTTTTTTGATAAGCCTCGATGGCCGCGAGCCTCGCCACGAGGTCGCCTTTGCTGTTCGCCGCGCCGCGCGCGTAGAGTTTCCCGTCGCGCACCGCCGCCGCGAACGGACCCGAAGACCATTCGTTCAACTGCCCGACCGGCTGCACGTCGTAATGGCTGTAAGCGATGTAACAATGCGACCCCGCGCCGAACTCGCCGTAGATGATCGGATAACCGCTGCCGAGTTTGAAGGAACGCGTGCCGCCGCCGATGCGCTGCATGGATTGTTCGACCGTCTCGGCCATCGCGCGCATGCCCGTGCCGCGCGCCGCTACCGAAGGCATGCGACACAAAGCCTGCAATCGCTCCGTAAAGGCGTTTGCATGACGTTCAACGTAACGGTCGAAGCGTGAAAACGGCATAAGAGAACAGTGACGAGTGACAAGTGACGAGTGACGAGCAAGTTAAAACCGTTGCCGTCGTATCTGACTTTCGTGTGCGTGACGCATGACGAGATCAAAGACAAGTTTGAAGACAGTTCTTCTCTTCTGTTTTAACTTGTCACTTGTCACTCGTCACTCGTCACTAAAAAAAAGATAGCACGGACGCGCGCCGTCGCGCTCGAAGCCGGCGCAGACGAGTCCGGCGTCCAGGTGTGCCTGAAACTCGGAGCGCACGCGCAGGAGTTCGCGCTGCGCCGTGAGTCCGTCTTCGCGCCTGAGACTGTTCCAATCGGGGGGAATCTCGACGGTGGCGGCGGGCGGGGAGGCTTGCGCCGCTCGCACGCCCCGCGCGATCTGTTCGACGCGCGGCGTGCGCAGTTCCCACTGCGCGATCAGGCGGTCGCTATCAATATTGAACTGTTTTCCGTCCGCGAAGGCTTCCGTCCCGGCGTCCCAGCCGTAGAAGTTGACGCCGTAGGAGCGTATGACGACGCCGAGGCGGTTGAGATTGAAGTGCGCATTGCGCGCCTGCATCGGCTCGAAAGTCCAGCGGATGAAGTTGCGCCCCTCGGCCAGAGCGCGCTCGCGTTGCGCCCATTTGAGCCGCGCGCCTAAGCCACGGTTTTGATACGCGGCGGAGACGGCCATCATGTGCGAGTAGCCGATGATCTCTTCTCCGCGCACGGCGACGAGATGATGGACGAAGCCGACGAGTTCGCCGCTCGCCGCCGCAAACGCGCCGAGTATCCAGCCGCCCGCCAGACGCGAGACGATCAAGTGGCGGCGCGGTGAGAGTTCCAGATCGGGCATGTGGAACACTTCGCGCTGCAAACGCACGCACGTATCAAACTCTTCAATCGTCGTGCATTCGCGAATCACTACCTCTTCATCGCCACGCGCGCCGACAATTTTTCCCGTGTGCCCTGACATCGAAACTTTTGCCCTTCCGCAAGCGTGTTGTCGGGTGGAACTCGAAGGATAATAAATCAAACGACGATTCTCGTGTACCAACTTTCCGGCACGCGCGCAATGCGTCGCTCGTCGGTGCGCGCCACGATGTCGCTGCGGAAGTTGATCAGGACGAGGCGTTCCGGCTCGCGGTAGCGTTCGTCAATGGCAGCGCGCAGTTCTTCCGCGAGCGCGTTCGGATGGCTGATGATTTTGAAGAGGACGAGGCGCGCGACCCCTGCATGTTTCAAGAGCCAGTGCGTCTTGCGCATGGCGGTCTGCCCGCACTCGCCCCAGAAAGCAAAAGGAGCTTCAAACTCACGGCCTCCGCCGCGCGCCACCAGATCGGGCTTATAACGCAGGCCGACGCGCTGTTCGATCTCAAGTGCGGGAAACTCAACGGCGAACATCGCGTAGCCGAGCGCCTTCATCAACACGTGCTCGTAACTCTCGCCCGTCCGCTGCCACAGGCGCACGCGTCGCCCCGCCAGTTCGAAGTCGTAATGCATCGCCGAGTCCAGAAGTGCAAAGCCTCAAGTCAGAAGTCCGTGGAACGCGTCTGACTTGAGACTGCGGGACTTGGGGCTGCGGGACTTTTTCATTCCTTCGTCGGATACGCGGGAAGTTCGAGACAGACGGTTAGCCCTTTGGGCGCATCCGTGTTGGGCACGATTCTGCCGCCCAGCAGGGCGACGAGGCGTTGCGCGATGACGAGGCCGAGTTCGTTCATGTTCGTGCCGCGCTCGTTCGGCGCATCAATCTCGATGACATCGAAGATGTGCGCGGCATCGGCGGGCGGGTCGCCTTCGTCGTGTATCTCGATGCACAGTTCGGCGGGCGTGCGCTTGAAAGCGTTGATCGAGACTAGGCCGCCGGAGGGGCTGCGACCGATGGCGTGCGCGAAGAAGTTGTAGAGCACCTGCCGGAGTTTGCCTTCGTCGGAGACGATTGTGCCGCAGTCGGGCGCAGTCGTGCAGTCGAGTTTCACGTCCTTCTTCTGCGCGAGCCGCACGACCGCCCCGCACGTCTCGCGCAGCGTTTCGCGCACGGAGAACTCGTGCAGGAAAAGCTCTGTCTGTCCCGCTTCGAGCCGCGAGAGATCGACGAGTTGTTTCAGACTCGTCTTGAGTTGGAGGCCGGAGTTCTGAATTTTCTCGCAGTAGCGTTGTTGCGGCGGCGTCAGGTGTTCGTGTTCGAGCAGGATCTCCGAGAAGCCGAGCATGGAGGTGAGCGGCGTGCGCAGTTCGTGCGACATGCGCGCGAGAAAGAGCGAGCGATAACGCGCCACGCGCTGCAACTCAAGATTGGCCGCTTCGAGCGCGCTGCTCCGCTCGCGCAACTCCGCCACGAGTTGTTCGATCTGCTCGCGCTGTTCCCTCATCGCCGCCACGCGTCGCGCATTGCCGAGCGCGATGACGATGGGCGCGGCGATGAAGCGCAGGCCGTTGGCAGCCGCGCGCAGGCGTTCCGGGTGCGATGAGATGGCGACGATAGAACCGATGAGCGTGCCGCGCGCATAGATGGGCAGGGCGAGAGCCGCGCGGATGCCCGTCTCGGCCAGAAGGGCGCGCACCGCAGACTCCGCCGCGCCCTCGTCATTCGCCTCTTTGTCCAGCCACACCTGCCATTCACGCCCCGACTCTTCCACGCCGTTCGACAGCAGGTGGCCGACGCGCCGCCCCTGAGCTTCGTCCATGTGCGGGTGTGTGTGAATCGCGCTTTCGCGCAGGCGTCCGTCCGCATCGCGCAGGAAGGTGATCAGACAGCAGAGATTCCAGTGGCGCAGCAAAAGTTCGGAGAAGGCAGCGCAGACCGCTGCCTCGGTGGCATACTCATCCGGCGCAAAAATCTGCGTGTAGAAGATGTCTACAACCTCTGCGCCGAGCGCACTGAGTTCCTCTGACGCAGCCTCGGATTCATCCTGCAAGGAGAAGGGCTGCAAACTCTTTTTCACTTGTGCGTTCATGCGGCAATGACCCTAGCCTCCCGCCTGCGCGAAACGGCTAAACGTGCTTCAATTGTCGGGAGCAGCTATTGTCCGAACTATAAATCGTCGCTCGCGCGAGTGTCAACGAAGCAAAGGATGAACGCGGAACGCGGAAGGATGAACTAAAAACCGCTCAAGTTATCGAGTGGGTTTCTTATTCATCGTTCAACGTTCCGCGTTCATCCTTTCCTCTGTTATGATTGCCTGCGGAGGGAAGTTCCGCCTTTACCTGCTCGATGAACGGTCATTTGCGCGAGCGCCCACTCGCCGAACTCATCAGGGAAATCATCGCCGCCAAACTTTCGGGTGCGCTTCGTCTTGCGCGCGAACGCGTGCAGGCCGTCGTCTATGCGGAAGCGGGGCAGATCGTCTTTGCGCGCTCGAATTTGCGCGTGCACCGGCTGGCCGTCTGTCTCAACAGGTGGGGCGTGCTGGCGGAAGATAAGTTGTCGGCGCAGGTGACGGAGTTTATGTCGGACGCGGAAGCGAGCGCGTCACTCGTCGCCTCGGGCGCGCTGACCGCAGACGCGCTCGCCAAACTTCTCGCGCGGCAAGCGACCGACGTGTTGCGCCCGCCGCTCTTATGGACGGAAGGTGAATGGAGCTTCGACCCACGCGCACGGCTCGTCGAAGACGTGCGCTGCAAACTCGAACTGCACCAACTGCTCGTCGAAGCCGCACGCCAACTCCCCGCAGAGTTTGTCGCCGCGCGGCTCGCCGATGACGCAGAGATCATTTCACCCGTCACAGAACTCCCCGCGCAACTCCAACTCAACGCGCCCGAAGGCTTCGTCCTGTCGCGTGTGGACGCGCCGCTCGCGCTCGGCGAACTGCTCGCCATCAGCGGTCTGCCTGAGACACAGGCGCGCCAGTGTGTCTATGCGCTCGCGCTCGGCGGCTTTCTCGCGCGCTCCGGGTGGCCTGTCGCGCTCTCCCCGGCGCAGGCTCCGGCGCAAGCCGCTGTGGCGGACAAAGCCGTTGCCGCCGGAGTCGCCAAGCCTGACGTGGTTGAAGATAAGCACGCGCCCGCATCCGGCGCGCAGAACGCGGAGGCGACGCCCAACCCGCGCGCGGAGATCGACGCGCTCTTCGCGCTCGTCTATGACGCAGATCATTACCGGATTCTCGATGTCGGGCGTTCGGCTGACGGGGCGGCCATCAAGCGTTCTTACTACGCGCTCGCCAGACGCTTTCACCCCGACCGCTTCCAGCGCGACGCAGACGTTTCGCTGCGGACGCAGATCGAAGCCGCCTTCATGAAGATCACGCAAGCCTACGAGACGCTGCGCGACCCGCGCGCCCGCGCCGCCTACGAACTCAAACTCGGCACTCAGATAGACTCTTCCGGCGCGTCTTCCAAACCCTCCGCCGGGTCGAGCGCCAACACACACCTGACGCGCGAGCAGCGCGCCGCAGAGAGTTTCACGCAGGGAGTCGCCGCGCTCAAACTGAACAACCTTTCATCCGCCATCACGTTGCTCGGCGAGGCGACACGGCTCGCCCCACAGCAATCGCGTTATCACGCTTTCTACGGCAGCGCGCTGGCGCGCGACGTACGCACGCGACATCAGGCCGAAGCCGAGTTGCAAACCGCGATCAAACTCGACGGCAACGATCCTGCGTATCACGTCATGCTCGCCGAACTCCTGCGCGTGCTCGGCCAATCGCTCCGCGCCGAACGCGAACTCGAACGCGCGCTCTCCCTCGACCCCAATCACGACGCCGCGCGCCGCTTGCTCGACCAACTGCGAAAAAGGAAATAACAGTGACGAGTGACAAGTGACGAGCGACAGGTGGCGAGTGACGGGTTGGGAACCGGGCAAACTTCTATTAAGCGTGAGTGACAAAACCACCTTCCCTCTTCCTTTGCGCCTTCGCGCCTTTGCGTGAGTTAATTTCCCCGGTAAAGATAAGTCTCAGGCAAAGGCGCAAAGAAAACTCAGAGCGACGGGCGGCTGACGGTGTTCGTGAAATCCGCTTAAGTTAACCTGCCTGATTCGACGGCTTTTCTATTCATCGTTTACGATTTACTATTCACTTCTTTCTGACTTGTCACTTGTCACTTTTTACGACTATGGCTTCTCTGCAAACGAAATTAACGAACGAAGACGGGATCGCGCGCGAGGCGTTCACGCGTCTGGCGCGGGCGGCAGATGAATTTGAGGGCTACGCTCACCCGCACGCGGAACGGATCGCTGCGTTGTGCGGCGAGTTGGCGAAACTGTTCGGGCTGGGTCGTGCGGATCGCGCGTCCCTGCACCTGGCCGCGCTCGCGCACGACCTGGGCGAGTTGGCGATGAAGCGCGATTACATCCGCCGCGCCGCGCCGCTCACCTTCGAGGAACGGCTCGATCTGGCGCGTCATCCCGTCATCGGCGAACAGGAGGCCGCGCGTGCGGGCGCAGACCGTGGCGCACAACTGCTCGTCCGCTGGCATCAGGAATGGTGGAACGGCGCGGGCTACCCCGATGCGCTCTCGCGCGAACAGATTCCGCTCGCCGCGCGCCTTCTTCGCGTCGCAGACGCTTACGCCGCGCTCACGGATGCGCGCCCGTTTCGTCCCGCGTTCACGGAAGAGGAGGCGCGCCGTCACCTATCCGAGTGGGCTGGACTGGAGTTCGACCCGAACGTCGTCCGCGCTTTTCTCACCTTGCAGAATCTGCCCGCGCTCCGCTCCTTCGCGCGTCGTGATGAAGATGCGGCGGCGACCGCGACGCACGACGCAGCGACGCAAGCAGACGAGCCGCGCGCTGACGCTCCGGCAGTTGACGCCCCGGCACTTAACGCTCAGGGATGGAACATCGGCGGTCATATTCCCGAAGCGGGAACGAACCCTTACGTCCAGCGCGCCGAGCCGAACGCAGAAAGCCGAACGCCCGCCCCTGAGCAAAGATTCGACACCGATCAAAAAACGGATAGCCTTCGAGACTATGACAGTTTAAGGAAGGCCGATTAAAGACCGTCTGGAAACCGTCTGGAAACCGACATGCCTGATTATTCCAACTCAACGCCGCGCGGCTGGCTCGCCTTCGAGTTGAGCGTCCTGCGCCGCTTACGCTTTCGTTCGCTCATTAATCCTTTCGCGGGCGAGCCTGATCTGGAAACGCACGTCAAGCGTTGGGGCGTGCGCGTCGCCGCGAACGATGCGGCGCGCTGGAGTTGGATCAAAGGGATCGCGCGCGTCGAAAATAACGGCGAGCGTTTGACCGGAGACGATCTGGAAGTGCTGCTCGAAGACGTTTACGTGCCGCGCTACCGTCTGCGCAATGCCGCGCTGCGTCGCTGGTTCTCCGAGACGGACGCGTGGTGGTTCGACAATCTGCGCGAAAACGCGGAGCGGCTCGAAGGCGAGATCAAACAATCGCTCGCACTCAATCTAGGGATGCTCGTCGGCGACTACGCCCTCTCCTTCGACGAAGAGACGCGCGAACTGCGCCAGCCGCTCTCGCGCGTCCTGCGCCGCCTGCACGAGACGCAGCCGCCCCCCTTTGACAACGGACAGCCGAACACGAGCACCAACAAAGAGGCGCGCCAGTTCGTCGCCGAACAGAGAGGCGACCTGCTCTTTCTGCGCCTGCCCGCCCCTGCGCGCAGCAGTAGTGGCGGCGCGCAGGGGCGCGAGGGGCTTCCGGCGTGGCGCGAGGAATGGGTGCGCGGCGGCTCTGAATTTTGGGATGAATTTGAAGCGTCGCGTGCGGGGCGACTCGGCGGGCGCGTCGAAACCAAGGGTCAACACCTGCGTCTCATCGAAGAACTGCTCGAAGCCGCCGCGCACCTCAAGTCGTGGGCTATCGCGCACACGGAAGGCGGCTACACCACCACCGAAGAACTCGTCGAGACGATCCGCCGCGTACGCAAAGTGGAAACCATCTACACCAAAGACTTCTCCGAACTACTCGGCGCGCGCGCCACGATCATCACGACCTGAAAGAGGCGAATCCTGAACAGATAAAACCCGGATTCCGCCCGAAAGCCCTCAATCCTGCCCGAAATGTCGCCCGCGTTCAAACCTCGCGGGCACAAGCCCGTTTGATTCGAATAGAAATAATCAGACATCCCTAATCTGACCAGCCTACATCTCACCAATAATCGACAGCTATCCTGATCTCCTCACTTAGTCTCCTGAGGAGTGTCCAACAGGTATAACAGGAGACAGGAAGTAACGACTGCCCTTTCGGAGGAATGAAATGAAGAAAGCCTTCTCACTAAGTCTTTGCCTCATCGTATGCGCCTTCACTGCCGACGCTCAAACGCGTACTTCTCAGACACGTACCTCTCAGGCACGCAGACCGAGCACGGGCGGCACGCCTTACCAGCGACCGCAGACCGACAAGCGCCCCCAGACCGACAGGCGACCGCAGCCCACTCACGGTGGCACGCCGTACGAGCGGAGCGCGCCGGGCGGAACTCCCTACGGCGCGCCGTGGTTAGGTAAAAGACCCAGCACAGGCGGCACTCCGCCCAGAAGACCGCAGAACACGGCGGGCGGCACGCCTGCGCGCACGCCTAATACCGCCGGCGGAACTCCATATCGCCCCACGCCGAGGCCGAGCGCGAAATCTTCGCGCGGGCGATACTGAGTTTCCGTCTGTGTCCTAACGGCGAAGCTACGCAAAATTCCCGCTTTCCGGGCAAAGTCTAAAACCTGTTTTTTCTATTCACGCTTCACGGCTTCCAGAGCGAATTTCAATTGAGTGTAAGTAGAAGCAGTCACCACAGAGACACAGAGCACACAAAGGGGGCACAGAGATCATTCAAGTCTCTGTGCCCCCTCCGTGTGCTCTGTGTCTCTGTGGTGAACTTATGTCCCCTACATTCAACTGAAACCTGCTCTAGTCAGTGTTGCACTTCAAACTTGATGTCAGGTTTCGTTCCTTACGGTCATTCATTGCGTGGACGCTCACCCTTATCTTCTAAAACACTCCATCCCAAGGATGAGGCAAAAGGTCGCGGAGCTGCACTGCTTTAGCGTGGCCTAGTATAACTTCTGTATGATCCATGTTGCTTTCATCAATCTGATGCATTAACTCCCTGCAACGGCCACACGGCGGAAGAATCGTGCCATCACCCAGGACAGCTACGATCTTCCTGATGCTCTGTTCGCCATGCGTTACCATGGACGCAATTGCGCTGTGTTCGGCACAAAACCCGATCCCTGCCACAGCATCGATGCATACACCCACGTGGAGATTGCCCTTCTCGGTAAGCAGGGCACACCCCACGTCGCCGACAAAGAGTCCGTGTGCAATCTTTCTCGGATTGACCACAGCTTGAGCCTTCTGAATTAATTCGTCGTTCGTCATCATTCTATTTTGTGTGTCCTGACATTCGACAGAAATTAACGTCCGGCATCACCCGTCCACTGCTGACATAGATCATGAGAGCCGCACTGCTGCGGGTCGGGGGCACGCCGTTGTTAGGCCGCCGGGCGGAAATCAGCGGCCTCTGACGGTGTTGTGGTCTTGCATGATTAGCCACCGGCCGCCTCGCTTCACCACGACGAAAGTCCTGATCTGCCGCTCGTTCTCGTGCTTGATTCCATCGGGCGTTGTGTAGGTACTGACTCTGCTAGGCACGGTCACGACCGCCACTGCAGGTGTGGCGAAACGAACCGACATCTCCTCAGGTGTGTCGGAGACGCCTTTGAGGAATGTGGAGTGGACTTCCTTCACCTCTTTGAGCACCGCTTCCCGCCCACGCGTCCAGCCGCCTGCCGGATTGATGTGGTTCCAGTCTTCCGTCGTGTATTCCGCCGCACGACCGAAATCATCCGAACTGAAGGCGTCGTAGAATGCTTGCACTGCTTGACGTACCTTTTTTTCCTTGCCAGATGTCTGAGCGAAAACACCACTGACGCAACACAGACATATTAAGGCAGACAGCAGAAGTCTCATATTTGTCCCTTCGCCTTTAGTTATAGGCGGACTAACGACCGAATTAACCGGCGAGCAATCAATGTTGAAGATGAAAGACCTGCTGATTGCGAGTCCGGTTGAATGAGTTATAGGTTGACGAGGTTCATACTTCAACTCCGATTCGCTAGAGTTGGAGCGGGGAAAGAACGTGCCGGGCGGGGTGACGAATCTTGAATGAAAGACGCTTCTCGACGCCTCTAACAACCTCTTCGCACACCCGCCCGTTTGCTTTAGCTCGACAACGAACTCTTAGATGATGCGCGCCTCGGCGGCTCACTATAACTATTTCGCAGGGCTAAGGCCAGCATGTTCTCCGCACTTGTTGACTCTCTTCCCGGAGGACTGCCAGGACTCAATACGCTGCCCGCATCGGCATCGACTGGTCTGATCGTAAGCATGACATCTGTCCCATCGACTTGGCGACAGGAGAGACTCAGGCTTCCATCCTTTCTCACTCGCCGCAGACCATTGACGAGTGGGCGACGGCTCTCAGAGCACGCTTTGGCGGACGCCAACTCGCCCTCTGCCTGGAGCAGGCGCGTGGCCCTCTCATCTATGCCCTGATGAAGTATGACTTCCTGACTCTCTACCCTGTCAACCCCTCGACCCTCGCTCGTTACCGCCAAGCCTTCTCGCCATCGCGCCATAAGGACGACGCGCCGGACGCCGCTTACCTCGCCGAGTTACTCCTCCACCACTGTGAACACCTGCGGGCGTGGCGGCCTGATGATGAACAGACGCGCACGCTTCGCTATCTGGTCGAGCATCGCCGCCGTCTGGTTTCTGACCGCACTCGCCTCAGCAACCGGATGACCTCGCGCTTGAAGTGCTATTTTCCGCAAGTTCTGGACTGGTTCCCTGACATCCGCACTGACTTGGTCTGCAACTTCTTGCTCCGCTGGCCTGCACTGGAGGCATTGCGGCGGGTCAGACGTGAAACCCTCGTCAAGTTCTTCCAGGAGCATCACTCTCTCAGGAGGGAGACTATCCAGAAGCGAGTGGAAGCCATCAAGCAGAGTCCGCCACTCACGACAGACCGCGCCGTGCTCAGTTCTTCAGTCGTCATGAGCAAGGCGCTTGCTGCGCAGATGAAGGCCACGCTCGCTGCGAGCAAAGAGTTCGACACGGAGATCGCAGTCCATCTGTTCGATGCATCAAGACTTTATGCTCTTCAAGCGCCTGCCCGGGGTGGGTCACGTTTATGCTTCCCGCCTAGTCGTCGCCTTCGGCAGCGACCGGGAGCGATGGCAATCAGCCGATGAAGTGGCGCAACTCTCCGGCATCGCGCCCGTCATTGAGAGAAGCGGGAAGAGGTGCCGGGTGCGGTGGCGCTACTTCTGTCCGAAGTTCCTGCGCCAGAGCTTTCACGAATATGCGGGAGAGTCGGTCAGGCATTCGTTCTGGGCCAGAGCTTATTACGAGCAGCAACGCGCAAAGGGTAAGAGCCATCAAGCGGCGGTGCGGGCGCTCTCATTCAAGTGGATCAGGATCATCTTCAGATGCTGGCAGACAAGAACTGCTTATGATGAGGTGAAGTACTTGGAGAGCTTGCGCAGAAAAGGGTCAACGCTACTCATTTATGCGGCGAATAATCCGGCCTGATTAAGAGTTTTTCCTTGACTCGTCATCCTCAGATGGGTTGTCAGGCCGCGCGTCAAGCACACGCTGGACAACCTCACTTACGCACTCGTCAGATGAAAATCCCGCCGCGTTCATGATGCGCGACTAACCCCTTTTACCTTTATGACGTTTCCTCTTGGATTTGCCTCCACCTGCGTCGCCCTTCGCTGAATTTGCGCCTGCAACTTCTTCCCCGCCCTTAGAGTTATACCTCAGACAGTCGAATATCTTCAGCGAGTCAATGACCTTCACCGAGTCGATATCATCGTGGAACTTCAACTCGCGGAGGTCCGCAACCTCGTCATTAGGACCAAAAGTCACCAATTCATCTCTGAAGTTCTGGTCGCGATAAGCCAGGACGAAGGCATTCGGCCCCACCCGCAGACTTCCTATGTCATCACCCCAATCGCCTTGAACGAAACGCAGGTTTGGATGCTCAGCCGGGCCGTAGATGCGAATCACTTCGCCCTTGAAGTTTACGTCCCGCCACACTTCTATAAAACAATCGCTGGATGTTTCTTGCATAAACTTTATCCCGACGGCATCTCCTCAAATCACGTGCGGGTACACTGCATTATCTGACAAACTTATGTTTAAAAACTGCGGTCGCCCGGTGGCCTCTAGCGGCGCAACGACACGTACTCGACGCTCTTCGACTCGCCGAAGAGCACGCGCAGGCTCCTCACCCCGTGTGTCTCCTGGGGTAGTTCCCCGGCCACAGCGACACCAATCCGACCGATAGCTTCGCCGATGGACTTTCGCTCCGCCGGGGTCGCCTTCGAGTAGCCCGGCCCGAGGTTGATGGCCACGGTCATCTGCCCGTCCCGAGCGGCCTTTGTGATGCGACCGGCGAGCGAGGACGCGATGGTGGCCGGGTCTGCGAAGTCGTCCGGGTCGCTTCCGACGGGGTTCGGCATGAGATCGTACTCGGTCGCCGCGGCTGCGCCTGCCGCCACCGCGCGAGCCATTACTTCCCGGTCAACGCGGGCGGTCCCGGCTTCTGGCCCCGCATGGGGAACGGGGCGGGGCTTCTCCTTCGGGATCGGGTGAGCAACGAGGTTCACGCTCGCGAGGATGTCGTCTTCGCCCTTGGACGGTGTCGGCGGGACATTGTCGTCGTAGGGACCGGGTTCGTTCCTTATGTCCGAAAGGTTAGGGCCTATGCCGACGATCACTCCGGGGATGCCGGTACCCTTGCGGATGAACTCAGGCCAGACCTCGCGCGTGTGATGCTTCAGCGATCTGGCGGGGTCGAACTTGCCTTTGTTGTCCTGTGGCTTGTTGACCGCGCCGACCTGGTCGATGTGCGTGTCAAAATGGTTGCCGGGACCGACCGATATGTGAAGGCTGCCGTCCTCCGTGTTGAACTCACGGAGCGAGTCCTGCCCTCTGTGAAGTAGCGCCGCCCACCACGGATCAAGCCCGAACTTGCCGGACTCGAAGAGCCCTATCACAAGCGCCGTCGCGTTGTGGGACTCGAATCCGATGCCGCCAGCGCTGCCTGCGACTATGGCGCGACCGCCATACGCCTTCCGCTCCGGCTTGTCGTGCTCGCCACGAATCTTCGCGACATGCTTCCACAGGCCGAGCGCCGACAGCCGGTTGTAGGCCTCCGACAGGCTGATCTTCTGGCGTGTTTCGAGTCCTGCCCAGAACACGTCAGGCCAGTCGAACGACTTCGCGAGCACCTCCTTCAGAGGCCCCGGCAGCGAGTCGAAGTCCTGCCGCGCCGCGGCGTTCGCCTTCTCGCCTCCCCCCGTATCCCCTTCGTTGTCGTCGCGTTCTCTCCCCGCGACGCGCTCCATCACTTCCTCGTCGAACAGATCGACTTGCCCCTCGGGCTTGGGTTGTCGTTGGACGGCGCTCGATGAGGAACCGGCCCCGGTCGGAGGGAAACCGTCGAGCAACTCTCGTGCGGACTCGCCGCGAACGACTCGATCGGCGATGGCGTCGGCGTTCCGCTCGTACGCGTCGCCGGACCGACCGACGCCCCTCTCAAGCCGAACTCCGTGCCGCTGCTGCACGACGTGCGCGGCCTCGTGTGCTGCGGTGCGGAGACTGGGCTCGGTGCCAAAGGCCACACTGTCCCCGACGGTGTATGCCTCCGCCTCCAAGTTCCGTGCAGCCGCTGCCGCGCGGCTCCCGACGTAGGCCCTCACTTGAGTGAGATGATGCCCGGGGCCGAAAGATTGCTGGATCCGGTTCAGATAGGGCAGAGGGGCGGCGTTACCGGCGGTCCCATTCCGGGCGACCCGGTGTATGTCCTCCGCACGTGCTTTGGGATACAGCGGAATCCGGCTGAAATCATGTCCGGGACGACCAATCCCGGTCGAATCGGAAACGGCGCCGAGTCCCTCAGGTTTAGCTTGCAGTGGCCGCCGCCCGGCTTGAGTCCCGCTCGTGCCCTGTAGGTGAAGGCTAGAGTTTAGCTCACGATTTTGCGCAAACTGCGCGCGACCGGGTGCCGTAGATTCGGCAGACGTATTCTGCTGAGTTGCCGTTGGTATTTGTGCGAACGTCTGCATGGTTAATTTCCTTATCTTTTATTTCGAAGCCTAACGCTCCACATTCGCCCGCATGCTCAAGACATCCCCCGGAAGCCGCTCGGCTTCAGGACGCCGCACGAATGCTTCAACGAGTCCTAATCAGCGTTGCACTTCAAAGTTGATGTCAGGCCGCCTCGGTGCGTGCCACGAATCGTTCATAGTATCGGGGCGACGCATTCAGGGACAGTGTTGCAAAAATAGCCATTCGGGTATTATCTCACCCTCCCGCTCTGTCGACTGCTCTTAACAAGTCTCCACATGAAGCATAACTCCACACCATTCAGAGGGCGGCATTTCGAGCCCGAACTCATCTTACTTTGTGTGAAATGGTACTGTCGGTACCAACTTTCTTATCGTGATGTTGAAGAGATGATGCATGAGCGCGGACTCGATGTAGATCACTCGACGGTGTTTCGTTGGGTACAGAGATACGCTTCGGAGATCAACAAGCGAATCAGCCCTCATTAGGAAGGTGATGAGGGCTGAACATCGTCGCCTGCCATTCTCCATCAGTGTCGATAAGAACGCTCCTTACCCGGAAACCTTCAGCGCTTCACAAGCGGAACGGGTTGTGCCGCAGGATTACGCATTAAGACGGGTGAAATATCTGAACAACGTAATCGAATGGGATCATCGGTTCATCAAGAAGAAGGTTCGGGCATCACGATTACGGTGCGTGCGTGAGCGGTTAGTTCCTCTCGCTGCTCTGCACTCAGATACTTATAGCCACGGATCAATCCGAAGCAATTGGCCGCCCCGCAATTGCAGGTGAAAGGCGCGGCCATTTCATACTCCGTCGTTAAATAATTAAAAGTACACTCCTCTCCCTGACCGATCTTTCTCAACGGGCGAAAGGTCACGCTCGCAGTATTGATCTCACTGTTCGGCTGACAGCTATGGTTCAAGTACTTCCAGAAAAAATTCTGGTTCTGAGTTACCTCTTGGTCGGGCGGGACACTTAGATGCTTGTCCTCGCCCAACTGGATAGAATGTCTAGTGGGATGACTGGTGATCACGCCTTCTAGCTTGATGACCGAATTCATCGCGATCTCTTCTTTGGCGAAGACACCTCTAAACCCGTTCTTTTCCCGAATCTCTATTTTTAAACTTTCCGGCTTGCCAGCGTCAGTTCCGCCAAATACTGGCACGACGATGAAAGTATTGCGCATAACTATCATCTGTCCTTTCGACCATCAATCTCTCTACTTAATGCGCTTGGCGATGAAAAAAGTATCATGCCAGCCATTTTTATTTGCTCCCGGGACATTATTTGTTCCTCTTCCATTAGCGCATTAGCTGCACCCGAACCGGCAGGGCAGTGTTGCGAGAATTATTTTAGAGCGCAGAAGGTCACAAGTGACTCTCATCAAGCGGCCATCAGAAACAGCGAAGGGACAGGCGAAGTTTGTCGCTTCGTTGTTTCAGATTGCTGCCTGAGGAAAAGCAGCTTGTCACTTTCTGCGCTCTAAAATAATTCTCGCAACACTACCGCCGGGAGGAGTTTTTATTGTGGCTCGTTTTGGGAGCGCCATCCTCCCAGCCAGTGTTTGCTCTTCAAGCTTAAGCTACTTGCGTGAGCGGCCTCCCTTCGAAGTCTTCGACTTGCCACCGGTTTGTTGGTTGCGTGTAATCACCTCCAACGCATTGTTGTAGATGCCCGGGCTGAGTGACGGCTGCCCCGTGCCCAATAACCATTCCTCAATGGGCGGCTTCCGCTCAGCGGCAACCACCGGCGCGGCGAGCGACCCCGGTAATGACAACGCTCCGGCGGTCATTGCCAGCCCGACCAGAGAAGCACCGGTTAGACCGAGAAACTCTCGGCGGTTAGTTTTTCGTGCCTTCATGTCTACCTCCTCATTTGTCAACAGACTACTCGGCTGTCGGACGCACCTCCCGCTCTACAGTCTTGTAGAGGCCGGGTGTCAGGTGTGGGCTGCCGTATTTGAGCAGCAACTGTTCGATCCGCCTGTCTTTATCGGTGAGATACTTGACTTGTCGCCCGTCATCGTAGCGAACCCTGCCCCGGTAAACCGTGATCGCGCTCCTCTTTCCGGCCACGGGGCTGGTCATGTTCACCTGAAAGCCCCGGTAGCCCAAGCCGTCAAAGAAGTCGCACGGGTCGGCGGCTGGCAACCCTTTGACGATGACAAGCAAGTTCCCCGTCTGCTCTTCGGTGAGCGACCAGGTGGGATTCTTCCTCCCGCTAAAGATGTCCAGCGTGACCTTTGCCTGTCGGTCTGCCTTATTGTTTCTACCGCCCAAGTGCGACCTCTTTTGCTGACTCACGGTTAAGGTACAAGCCAAAAGTAACGCAAGGGTTAAGACAAATACTTTCATCGTCAATTGCTCCTCATTTGCACGCGGGATCAGCGTACAGTGTAATTGGTCGGGAAATACCTGTAGGAGCAGAAGATCGTGTATGGCCCACGATCACAGGTATAAGGGTCGGTAATCCAGTAGCCGCTGCTGTCGTAGTTGCGCGCAGAGGTTTTGCCGGGTTTGTGGCACCAGTGGCCGTTGGCGCACTTGCGATACCAGTGGAAATCGCCTGATAACGGGTCGGACGTATAGGGCCAGATGACCAGCGCGGCGTAATACTGTGTGCTCGTCCAGCAGTTGAGATTAAACCCGTCGTAGGATGCGGCGTAGCCGATCTGTCCCGGCGAATTGCCGCAGGCCAGATCGTACCATTCGACGTTCGCCTTGCGCCCCGGCTGCGCGAACGTGTCGCTGCGGTAGTTGGCAGCGAAGTTATAACAGTTGTTGTTCTGCATCACGTAAGGGTCGGAGTTCCAGTAGGTAAAGTTCGTGTCGCTTGTGTAACTGAAAGCCCCGCAGGCCAGCGCGCTCATGCTGTCGCTTGCCGCTTTATCATTTATCTGCCCCTCTTCGCTCGAAGGAGTTCCGCGACCGTCGGGATCGGGAACGATGATCGTCCCATCAATGAGCGGCTCGTGACGGTTGGCGGGCGTCAGAGGTGGCCCGTTCTCCGCATACTCGGCTCGAATCCAACGCTGTGTCCAGGCGTAGTTTGCGGCATCGATGTACTCTTGAGCCACTTTGAGCACCTCATCAGCCGCTGTCTGTCCGGCATTAGCCGTATTGAGCAAAAACGTCTCCGTCTCCCCTCCCCGCTCGTGCCCCGCGCTGATAAAGAAACTCGGCGGTATGCCTGCCGCGTGCCAACGGTTGGCGCGCTCCCCGCCCACTTTGATGCCGAATCCCCGGTATCCGAGATGCCCCACTTTTCGTGGAGGTGCTGACATGTCCTTGTCAGCCATGACGCGAGAAAACAGTTCATTCTCCTCTTTGTTCGTGAGCGTCCAGAGCGGATTGGGACGCCCCGAGAAGATGTCCAACTCGATAGTAATCATAATGGTTTCCTCTCCTGTAGAGGCTTGTTGCAGAGAAGAATGCCTACAGTGCAATCTCCTCTGATAGGTGATTTTGTGAGTCAGGGTGAAAAGCAACTTCCGCCCGGGGACAAGAAGTATGGAGCACTAATGCAGACGACACCGATTGAGGTGTTGACCGATGCGTTTAACGTTCGGAGCTAGGGATAGAGGAATCCCACGTCTGAAAAAAGGAGCTTCTATTCAAACAGTTGTGACCTCAGGGGTTGTAAGGTAAAAGAGTTAACGAGTAGAGGGCTCGGTAACGATTTAAGGGGAAATAGCGTTGCCGACTCTACTCCCACCGGATGGGGATGTCAATAAAAATTTAGTCTGACCGCTTATCACTTTTGAGGGTAGTGATGTTATGAAGCAGGCACCTCCAACTCATGTGTGAGCTGCGATAAACTCCTGTTGCGCATGAGATCGCCAGGGGAGGTGCCTATGACAACCTATTGTGGCGTGGACTGCACGCTCGTCAACAGACTATTTGTTACTGCGACACAGTCGACGGCCTCATCCAGTGCCGCGAACGGCATCACAACCGGGATGATGTTCGTGCCTTCTACGCTCAGTCCACAGGTGACGTGGTCGTCAGCTTGGAAGCCAGCGGCTACAGCACTTGGTTCGTCGAACTGCTGGAGAGTCTTGGTCATGAGGTCTTCATCGGTGATGCGACCGGGATTCGCCGTCGCGCACGCCGCAGACACAAGACAGACCGTCGCGATGCCGAGCTGCTGCTCGACCTGCGGCTGCGACAAGAGTTCCCGCAGGTGCATCTGCCTGCGTTTGAAAGTCGGGAGATATTGCGGCTCCTGCGCTACCGTCACCGGCTGGTGCAGATGCGCACCAAGTGTAAGAACAGCTTGTAGGGGCTGGCCTTCAGTGCAGGCTTCGGCCAAGCGAGCGACGCTGTTGAGTCACATGGGGCGTGAGCGTTTCCTCGAACTGCCGATGAGCGCGGCGATGGCGCGGCAACGAAGCGAATGGCTTGCTTTCGTGGCACAGTTCGATGAACGCATCCATGAACTCGATGGCTGGTTTACCGGGCAAGCCCGGCAGGATGAACGGGTGCTCAGATTACAGACTCATCCGGGCATCGGGTTGCTCACTTCGCTGGCGCTGGTGTATGGGCTGGAACCGATGTCGCGCTTTGCCGGAGGCAGACATGTCGCCGCTTATGTCGGACTCGAACCGATGGAATACTCGTCGGGAGGTAAACAAAAGTTCGGCTTCATGAGTAAAGGCGGGTCACGACTCTTGCGCTATCTGCTAGTGGAAGCGGCGCAAACAGCGGTGAGAAGAGACAAGCAGTTAAAGAGATTCTATCTGCGGCTCTGCAATGAACGAGGCGCGCAGAAAGCGAAAGTCGCGGCGGCGCGAAAGCTGTTGATTCGCAGCTACATCCTTTTGCGTGACGGAATAGATTACGCGGAGTTCCTCGCAAGAGGTGTCGAAGCACGGCCTGCCCGGCTTGCAACATAGGCTTTGATGCCTGAGGTTTGTGATTGGGCGACCGGCCTCTTCCCGCAGGGGAGAGAGCGAAGTAAACCTCATGGGCCTTTTGTGGCAGTGTTGCAAAGTTTATTGTAGAGCGCAGAAGGTCACAAGCAACCCTTCATCATGCCGCTATCTGAAACAGTGAAGCGACGCACTTCGCCTGTCCCTGTGAATCACCTCCCGTTAACCTTTTGACCTGACTTTTCCTCATCATGTTTGCGGCTTCAATGCCTTCCAGTGTTCGTTCAGCGGTGTGAAATCGCCTGAAGCATTGTGATGCCTGTACCTTCTTCTTGATAAAGCGGTGATCCTGCTCAATTACATTGTTCAGGTATTTCAAGCGCCGCAGTTTGCAGTCCTTCGGTACAATTCGCTCTACTTGTGAAGTGCTGAAGGCCTCAGGATAAGCCGCGTTCTTATCCACTGAGATGGAGAATGGGAGCCTCCGATGCTCGGCTCTCATCATCTTCTTGAAGAATCGTTTCGCCGCGCAAACATCGCGTTTCGCTGAGAGCATGAACTCAATGGTTTGTCCTTGCTTATCGACCGCGCGATATAGGTACTTACAGATCTTCCCGACTTTGATGTAGGTTTCATCCACCCGATAGGATGTGCCGCTCATCTTCAAATGAGGACGAATGCCGCTTGTTGATTTCAGGGGCATATCTCTGAACCCAGCGAAAGATAGTTGAGTGATCCACATCAAGCCCACGCTCCTGCATCATCTCTTCAACATCACGATAAGAAAGTTGGTACCGGCAGTACCAGCGGACACATAAAAGAATCAGGGTGGGATCGAAGTGGCGCCACTTAAAGGGCGAGGAGTTATGCTTCATGAACAGTCCCGATGAGATGAGTTGAGAGTATCTGAGGGAGAGATAATACTAGAAAGACTATTCTTGCAACACTATCCCCGATAGTTGAATAGAAACCGCTTGTCGCGTTATTCATAAAATTCATAAAATAAGCATTATCGGAATTAGCCTACGATCACATTGACGACCTATTTTAACTCCGATTAAATATGAATTAATAAGTGTGAAACAGGCTGTGTAACAAATGTTTGAAATGTTTTTTTATCACTGTGTCGGGACACTATTTCATGGTGCCGTTACTCTTTGAACAGGTGCCTTATCGTAAGTTTTAGAAGTGATAATACGTAGAGCTTTTCTGAAGCTAATGACCTTCAACAATTCTTACAGAGGAAACTTCGTACAAACATTGCCCGTTAGATTAATTCCCTTTCGCTCGTTCATGATTGCATCGCTTTACACCGCCAGCTTTACCTTCGGGATAGAAGAAACCTGTCCCGAGGCAATCCGGGCAGTTTAATAAATTAGGCGAAGCCGACTCCCCTTTTTGATCTATATTTATATTCTTATCTATATTGGTGCTCTGTTGTAGCTGGCTGCTCTTGTGTGGCTGCCTGCTCTGTTGTAGTTGGCTGCTCCGTGAAAGCTGCCAGCTTGGGGCATGCACTATATACTCAACTCCTTGCTCCTTTCCAAATCCCTGTATATTTCCGGTCTTCTCAATCAGCCCTTTAGCGATGAGTTTCGCTACTACTTTCTTGACTTGTGCAAGTGACATATTCGCCCGCTCTGCAAGCCTGGGGTTGCTGACTCGACAACGATTTTGCTTCCATCCCCACGATAATCGACAAAGTTGCATATAGGCAGCTTGTTCAAACGGGTCGAGGTGCCTGAATAGATGATCTAGCAGCTGGAAAGGTGTCTCCATATGCCCTTTGGCGTCCGGCAAGGATGCTAATAAATTGACGCGGCTTTCTTGTAGCTGGCTGCTCTGGAGTGGCTGGCTGCTATCGGGTGGCTGGGTTGGGTTGGCCTCACGGCTCTGCGGTAGCTGGCTGCTCTGCGGTAGCTGGCTGCTATCATAGCCGCCACGTGGCTGCTCTGATAGCTGGCTGCTTTCCTGTGGCCGGGAGCTTTCTTGTGGCTGGCTGCTCCGTAATGGCTGGCTCTCCTCTGGACGGGATGGTTCTTTCTCAGTTTTAGCAGGTGGAGCGGCGTTGACTAATCGCGCGAATCTACTCATTAAACTGCCACCTCGGGCACAGTATCGGAAATGAGTTCAGGATCGATTGTGCGCGCCCCTTCCATTAGCATCATTTCATACGCAAGCGCAGCGACCTTGAGGACGGAACGAGGAATACCTTTTGTGACAACATACAGTTTCTCTACCGCTTCAGTAGTGAAAGGGTTGTTAATACTTTCGTGCTTACAACGGTGTGCCAGCATGCCGCCTGTCTCTTCAAGCGTAAGGGGGTCTAAGACTGAATAGGTTGAGATACGGCTGTAAAGAGCACGGTTCTTTTCGCTCTGTAGTTTCTCGCGCAACTCTAGCTGACCGGCGAGCACGATCTGAACGAGCTTATGCGTATGTGTCTCGAAGTTGAGCAGCCCGCGCACAAGTTCAAGTTGCGCGTTGTCAAGCACTTGAGCCTCGTCTACGAAAATCACGACGTTCTTACCGGCCTCATAGCGATCTATCAACCACCGTTCAAGTTCGTCACGTTGCTGTGTGAGCGACCGTTTACCGTCCACACCCAGATCAGTAGCCATGTATTTGAGGAAAGCAAAGGGGGAAGGGAACTTGGGGGTGGGTACGAGGGTCGTTAGGCAGTTCTCATTCGCCGCATACTCTCCGAAAAGATAGCGGAGTAGGGTACTTTTACCCAATCCTACATCGCCGAGCAGTGCGCACAATCCCTGCCGCTTATTAACCGTGAATCGCACCTTAGCCAGCACGGCCTTCAGGCCAGGCGTAATATGAAGGGTATTAGGATTCGGCGAGATACTGAACGGAGTATAGTCGTCGATAGAGGGAGCACTTGTCATAATAGCGCGACTTTATCATTCCTTGAGATTACAATCAATGACAACTTTTGTTAAATACAGCCTTAACTCTGTCAACTAGGGGGTGAATAGTATAACTGGTATGGTAAATTGGCAAAACTAATGGGGAAGGTAACTCACATCCTGAACTTAATTTTAGAATATCGCACAAACATCCCTATGGGGGCAGCAATGAGCGCGACGGATTACGTCGCCAGACACTTTCTGCTGTTGAACGGCGTAAACCAGGTGGCTACAGGGGGAGCGAAATATTCGACTTTCTACGCTATCGTTGTCGGTGAGTTGTCAGAAGAGGAACCGGCGAATTTGGTGAGCACCTCTGGAAAGCGCGAGCAGAGAGGATGAATAGTACTGACTCGGTTACAGAGTCCTTCATTAGGGATGCATTCAATTAATTAAACGTGCGGGATAAAGCTAGTGGCAGAGTCATTCAAATTTGAGTCTCAAGTTTGCCGATAAATTGATGCGTGCGGGTGGCGTCGGTCAGCTCGGCGTAAGCATTGGCAAACTCGGCGCGCGTCATGGAGTCTTCGGTAAAGGCTACTCAAGACATAGAAGGCCGTGGTTACCAAGACATTCGGAAACCATCGGGCGGAACTCATCTCCTGTTTTCGAGACGCTTGATCTCTCCCTCTTCTGCCATGAACAAACTTCCATCTTCGCCGTCAATCTCATACCCGATTATTTCACCCGAATCATAACCCTGACGAATACGCCCTCTGCCGCGTTTGGTAGTAACCCGTTCGCCCTTCCTGAATTTGAATATCGTCGTTGCGTCCGGGCTATCCAACGTCTTTAGACTGTCGCGCCAGTTTGTCCCGGCACGCCAATGAATGTGGAACGGGCCGACTCCCTGAACTTGAACAATCGCTGCCTCGGGCGTGTAGCCGAACATCGTGCTCCCTTTTGGAATGAATGCGTAACTTCCGGCCTTCATCTCCTTGAGAGCCGCGCGGTCAAATTTATCTCCCACGCCGAAATATAGTGTCCCTTGCACCACCGTAATATGCTCGTCCACAGGATGTTTGTGCGGAGGGATGACGCCGCCGGCAAGCTCCCGGATTCGCATCACGAAAGGCTCGCCCACCTTTTCAGGGTCGCCATATAGAATTTCGACATCTTGAGACATCTGCTTGATGGGGATAATGCGGTGCCCGCCAGTCTCTATGGACTGTCCCGACCCGATACTCGAAGCGTTGCAAATTACAAAGCAGCTCAGGGCTAACGTGTAGATGACTCGCTTCAACATTCCGGCACCTCCGACAGAAAGATTCTTTTAAGACTCTCACGCACGAGTTAACCTGCGCCGAGCGCAAGCACCAACTCTAAGCGAGCAAAGTACGATAAGAGTGGCATGGAATTGCCTGTGTAAGTTATTCGGAACAAGTCTCTCGCAGCGAGATATTGAGGCTTAAAGAAATTTTTGCGACACTGCCTCGTGGGGCGATAATAGCTGACAGGCTATTTTCAACGCTACTCTTTTTTAGTTGGGATCGGAAAGCCTCGATAGAAGAGGTGAGAGATAGGAGCTTCCGAGGTGGAAATGTATATCAGGAAACTTATCGCGATTGCAGGTTGTCTGGCCGTTTGTGCAATGAGCGCTTTCGCGCAGGGGAGTAAACCGACAGTTAACCGCGATCCGGAGAAGGTCAAATTTGTTACCTCTGACATCGACAATTTCTGGCGCGCGTTCGATCTGGCGGCGAAAGAGATTGACAGGGAGAAGAGAATCGCCATCTTCCAAAAAGAATATCTCGATCAGGGCAGTGCAGGGTTGCAGGACTTCGTGCGGTTAAGAATAAAAAACGCGAAGAGTCTGGTTGAAACAATCGAGAGGCTGCCGAAGTTCTACGCCTCGGTTCGCCACAGCACGTCGCGCGTGGCGCAGTTGGAGAAGCCGATGCGACGCAGTTTCCGCAAATTCAAGCAGCTGTATCCTGACGCTGCCTTCCCTGATGTCTATTTCGTGATCGGCATCGCGAATACCGGCGGGACGGCGTCGGGAAGCGGCTTGCTCATCGGCGCAGAACTGTACGGGTTAACGCCGGGTACGCCGCGTGAAGAGTTTCCGGCGTGGTTCAAGACTCTACTGCCCGATGCCGGGGACGAAAAGGAACTGCTGCGGCTGGTTGCGAAGGCTCTCGATACGGCTTTAAAGCCGGTCGAAAAATTGCCTTTCACCGTCGCGCACGAGTCCTGTCACTTCAATCAAAACTACCCGAAGCAGGCGACCCTGCTCGAAAAATCAATTCAAGAAGGCGCTTGCGACCTCATCGCCGAACTGACCGCCGGACAGGTGATCAACCCGACACTAAAGGTCTACGGCGACCGCAACGAAGCCCGCTTGTGGCGAGACTTTCAGGCCGAGATGAGTGGGACGGATTTGAGCAAGTGGATGTATAACAGTTTCAGGATAAAGGATCGACCGGGCGACCTCGGCTACTACATGGGCTACAAAATCTCACAGGCGTATTACCGGAACGCGAAGGACAAACGACAGGCAATCAGAGACATTTTGAACATCAAAGACTTTCAAGGTTTTTTCCAGAGAAGCCGTTACGATGAAAAGTTTGCAGCGCACGGTGCGAAGGCGCATCCTTGAAAACGAAGCCTCACGCCCTGCAATGCACCCGACGTATGGATGCGTGCGTTGATTCCGATTCTCTTCATGCGGGTAGGCAATAGGATGTCAAGAAAACCGTGGGAAGGAGCGCCGGAGCCTGAGCGTTTCAGGGTGTCTTGAATGGTGAAAACGGGGTATCATTTGAACCCAAGTTTGATGACGCCTGTCGTAATACTAAACTGAGGATGAGGCACCAACTAACAACTCGACTCAAGTTATATTCCTGTATAGCTCTCCTGATCGCGCTCTGCGGGGCGGGTTCAGTCCGGGCGCAACAAACGGCGGTGACGATCTCCGGGCGCGTCTCTGAAGAGAGCACGGGACAAGGTATCGACAGTGTCGCCGTTGTCGCCCTCGGCAACCAGACCGGGACGCGGGTTGCCATTACCGACGCTCAGGGTAACTACAGGCTGCCTTTCGGCGCGAATACGAACATAAAGCTGCGTGCTTATAAAACTGGCTTCATCTTCAATCCGGCGTCGGTCGAGTTAATTTCGCCCGGCGGACAGCCCATCAACGGCGCACGGACTTTCGATTTTACAGGGACGCGGTTGCCGTTCCCGATTCTCATATTCGCCCTGCCGCCGATTTTGCTGACAGAGGACGAATCGCTCAACGCGCTGGCGCTCGACGCCGTGCTGCACACACGCGATCCGTTCCCGCTGGTTAACGATCATTACTTCGGAGCCGACTCGCGCACGCGGGTTAAGCTGTTCCTGGTAGACCTTGATCTGTACAGCGGCGAAACGCTCTCGATCATCTCGGTTCAGGCGCAGGACGAGCAGCGCAGAGCCTACGTCTTGCCCGTCGAAGACTTACGCAAAGTGCCCAACTTCCCGTGGCTGTCGCAACTGACCATACGCTTGCCGGGCGAACTGGCAGGCGTCACGGATATAACTCTCAGCGTCTCGGCGCGCGGTCAAGCCAGTAACGTAACCCGTCTGCGCTTGAGATAGGCTGTTCAGACAACTAATGCTCGTCGTCGGGCGCGGCCAGCGGCGGAGTCTCTTGCTTCCTGAAATAGCGTGCTCCTTTTAGCACCTCGGCATGCGCTTGATGACGACTATCCTAAGAGCGAAGAGCAAACTCTGAAAGAGTTCAATCCGCATCTACGCTTTTCTATTTTTCCTTCAAAGGAGCACCCCGCCATGTTTAGTAGTCGGTTGAGAGTCGTGCTGTTCGTGCTGCTGTTGCCGGGCACACTGTTCGCGCAGGAAGGCATTCCTTTCTTTACCACAGATTTCCCGCCCGAAGAGTTTGCGCAGCGGCGCGCTAAAATTTATGACGAGATGGGGAGCGGAAAGATCGCCGTCGTGCAGGGCGCGCCGAGTCCCGCCGGGTTCACGCGCTTCCGGCAGTCGAATGAATTTTACTACCTGTGCGGAGTCGAATCGCCGCACGCCTACCTGCTGCTCGACAGCACGCGGCGCAGCGCGTCTCTCTATCTGCCGCATCGCAACGAGGGGCGCGAGAGCGTCGAGGGTAAAGTTCTCTCCGCCGAAGACGCAGAGATGATCAAACGTCTATCCGGCGTGGAAGCCGTCTATGGCTCGGAACTGCTCGCAGAGCATCTGTCGCGCTACGCCCGCTCCGGACAGACGCGCACGCTCCTGACGCCATTCAGCCCCGCCGAGGGGCTGGCGACGAGCCGCGACGGAGCCATCCGCGCCGTGGCCGACATCGCCTCCGACCCCTGGGACGCCAGCCCTTCGCGCGAGGGACGTTTCGCAGAGATGCTGCGCACGCGCTTTCCACAGTTTGACGTTCAAGACCTGTCGCCCGCGTTGGATAAGCTGCGGCTGATCAAGAGTCCGCGTGAGATCGCGCTCATTAGCAAGGCGACGCGGTTGTCGTCGCTCGCCCTGCTGGAAGCGATGCGCTCGACCGCGCCGGGAGTCTCTGAATACGAGTTGGATGCCGTCGCCAAGTACGTCTATTACCGGAACGGCGCGCAGGGCGATGCTTATTACTCTCTCGTCGCGAGCGGAAGGAACGCGTGGTATCCGCATTACAATTCAGGCAAACGAAAGATGCTGGACGGAGACTTCCTGTTAATGGACTACGCGCCTGATGTCGGCTACTACATGAGCGACGTGACGCGCATGTGGCCGGTCAACGGGAAATTCAACGCGTGGCAACGCGAACTCTACGGCTTTTATCTGGACTGTTATCAGGCCATCTTGAAGCACATCAGGCCGGGCGTCACGGCGGCTGTGATTAAACAGGATGCGCTGAAAGATATGGAGCAGGCACTCGCGCGCACGCGCTTCTCCAAACCCACTTACGAGCGCGCCGCGCGTGAGTTTGTGGAGGGCTACCGGAGGTCTGCGGCGAATCCGCGCGCGTCGCTCGGCCACTGGGTCGGGATGGCGACGCACGACGTGGGACAAGACAGCGGGCCGCTGCGCGCCGGGATGGTCTTCACCATCGAGCCTGCGCTGCGCGTCCCGGAAGAGAAGATTTACATTCGCCTCGAAGATGTCATCGTGATCACGGACAAGGGCGCGGATATTCTGACCAACTGGCTGCCGATGGACATTCCCGCCATCGAAAAAACAATGAGCGAAGAGGGCTTGTTGCAGCGTTATCCGCGTGACCGGCAATAAGCCTGGCGGACTCGAATATTCGCTCCCGGCGCGCATTTGCCGCCCGGCTCCGGCGAACATGCCGCTCAACTTTTGTGGCTCGAAGTGCATCTAAATAACGACCTGTAGAAGTCGGGTCGTAAGATAGAACAGGGGAGTAGATCACCCGGATGGGTCTGGCGAGGCCGTCAACACGGTCGTTCCGATTGAAGGGAGCGACCCGGCGCGCCGGGGTAAGGATCAAGACCTTTTGCGCCATTTTCAGATGCGCGCAGGGGGTCTTTATTTTTTTACGCACAGGGGAGATTGACGATGTTTAATTGGAGCATGATCAAAACCACACTTTTACTCGGCGGTTTAACCGGGCTGCTCGTGATGATGGGTGGCCTCATCGGCGGCGGCTACGGCGCGATGCTCGGCTTCGTCGTCGCGCTGGCGATGAACTTCGGCAGCTATTGGTTCTCCGACCGCATCGCTTTGAAGATGGCGGGGGCGCGGGAAGTCTCTTACCGGGAAGCGCCCGAGTTGCACGACATGGTGGCACGGCTCGCGCAAGCTACGGGGCTGCCGAAGCCGCGCGTGGCAATCGTCGAGTCAGACGCGCCGAACGCCTTCGCCACGGGCAGGAACCCGCAGCACGGACTCGTGGCCGTGACGACGGGCATCCTGCGCCTACTCGACCAGAGAGAACTGGCCGCCGTCATCTCGCACGAACTCGGCCACATCCGCAACCGCGACGTGCTGGTGAGCACCGTCGCCGCGACGTTTGCCGGGGCGATCACGATGATCGCGCAGATCGGGCAGTTCGCAGTGCTCTTCGGCGGTGCGAGCGACGAAGATGAAGACGGCGGCGGGAACATTCTCGGCGCGCTGCTCATGATCTTCCTCGCGCCTCTGGCGGCGACGATCATCCAACTCGCCATCTCGCGCTCGCGCGAGTTCGGTGCAGACCGGACGGGTGCGGAGACGGGCGGCGACCCGCAGGCGTTGGCCTCCGCGCTGGAGAAACTGGAAGCCTATGCCAAGCGCATCCCGCTGCCGGTCAACCCCGCCGTCTCGCACCTGTTCATCGTGAAGCCGCTGACGGGATTCTCCGTGCAGGGACTCTTCAGCACCCACCCGCCGACGGCTGAGCGCGTCGCCAGACTGCGCATGATCGCGCGTCAAAGGGTGAATCAAGCGTAAAGGCTGCGGGCTGCACCGGCTACTGCTGTTTCATCGTTCCCACCGTGACCTGTTGGCTCGCGGGTCAGTTTGAGATTCTTCGCCAGCATTTATGTGGCGCGCATTTTCAAACTGACCCGCTGCGCGCAATAGAAACTTTCTTGACATGCCCGCCACGCAGGGTTAGATTTTTCGCGCGTTCGATTCATTTACGAGAGACTTCACTCCTCAGAAGAGTCTCGCACCTGTTGACCTCACGCCACGCCGCAGATTAACAAGCCTCGTTAAGAGCCGCGCAGCCGCCGCCTTCACGTCCGGCAGAAGAGGATGGACTAATAATGGAACCCGACCCGAAGGGGATGAATGATTACCCGCACAGCGCGCAGGCAGGCACAGGAAGTCTCCCGACCGATCTTAACGTCCCTTCGTTCCATAACACGGGCGACGTGGTGGGGGCGGTCTTCCAGCTCTACCGCGACAATTTTCTGTCCCTTCTCAAGATCGTCGTCGTGCTGGCCGTCCCTTTAATCGTCGCCCAGCACATCTTTCTAAAGCTGTCGCGCGTCCCTCTGGCGGAAGTTACCATTTACGTGTCCGCGATTGTCGGCGAGTCGCTGATGTCGGGCGCGTTGATCTACGCGGTCGTCACCTTCCTGCGCACGGGGGCTTTCCCGACGCTGGCAGACTCTTACACGTGGGGGCGCAAGCGTTGGGGCAGGGTGCTGTTCTGCTCCTTTCTCTATATGCTCGTCGTCGTCGCCGGGTGTATGGCCTTAATCGTCCCCGGCATTATCTTTAGTTTGATGTTCGCCCTCGTTGTTCCCGTGGCCGTGCTCGAAGACAAGCCTGCATCGGACAGCTTTAGCCGCAGCAGGGACTTGACGAGAAACTACCGCCTGCAAATCTTCTTAACGTATTTCGTCTTCAGCCTGCTCATCTTCGTCATTTCGCTCGTTACGAATGCGGGCTTCGGCGGCGAGCCGGAGGACGAGATTTCGCTCCCGTTCGCGCTCGTACAGGGACTTATCACCCAACTGCTCGAATCTTCGTCAACCGTGCTCACGCTCTTCATCTATCTCGGCATTCTCCGCGACACGAGCCAACTCTCGACGCAATTCCCGAACGCCCCTCCGCCCCCTCCGCCCGGAGACGATCCGGCGCGTGCGTCTCAAGTTGAAACCGGTCGTGAATTTTAGGTAGCCTGTCGAGACAACGCTCGACGCAACGCCGCTTTGCATTTTGCGTGTGGCATCCGCCGCGCGGCTGAGATTCACGCCGCAGGTCAGTGGCGCGTGGGGGCGCGTCGGGTGAAGCTCCGACCGTTGTGTGAGGCCGCTTTCGGACGCGGCAGTAAATTCTCGAAGACCTTGCAGTGAAGCGAAAGAGACGATGGTTTATACAACTCAGATTACACGCGCCAACCCGACATACGTGATCTTCCTGCTAGACCAATCCGGTTCGATGGCCGACCCTTTCAGCGGCGATCAAATCCTGAGCAAGGCCGACTTCGTGGCCGACGTGGTTAATCACACGCTCCATGATTTCGTCATCCGCTGCACGAAAACCGAGGAAGTGCGTAATTACTACTACGTCTCCATCATCGGCTACGGGCGCACCACCGGCTCGGCCTTCGCGGGCACGCTCACGGATCGCACTATCGTCCCCATCTCCGACGTAGCCGATAACCCGCAAAGGATCGAGACGCGCCACAAACGCGTGCCCGACGGCAGCGGCGGCGTCGTGGAAATGCCCGTCCGTTACCCGATCTGGCTCTACCCGCGCGCGGGCGGCGAGACGCCTATGTGCGGCGCGTTCGCGCTCGCCAAGTCGCTCATCGAGAGATGGCTGGGCGAACACCCGCGCGGGTTTCCGCCGACCGTGCTGCACCTGACGGACGGCGAATCCAGCGACGGCGACCCGACCGAACTCGGACGACAGATCATGTCGCTCGGAACCGACGACGGCCAGGTGCTGCTCTTCAACTGTCACGTCTCAACCCACCGCCGCCGCAAAGTCGAATACCCGACCGACGATGCTTCTTTGCCCGACGCTTTTGCACGCACGCTGTTCGGCGTGTCGAGTCTGCTACCGGCAAATTTTCTGGGGGCTGCACAGCAGTTAGGCGTGAATGCTACGGAAGGTTCGAGGGGCTTCGTGTTCAATGGTGATCCGTCGTCCGTCGTTCAGTTCTACGAGATCGGGACGAGCCTGACGGGGATGACGCCGCACATCTGGATGGAATCGTAAGCCGCGCCGCCGACCGCCGCCGCGCCCCACTGATACCGCGATGACCTCCCAACACTGGCGCATCGAAACTCAACACTTCCTGCTTGAGAAGGAAGACTCCACCCCTGCGGAGTGCGAAGACGCGATCAGCATCAACGCTGAGTCGCGGCGTTACGCGCTCGCCGACGGTGCGACCGAAGGGTTCGACTCGCGCAGTTGGGCGCGTCTGCTGGTTGACTGCTGGACGCAGGCCGACCCCGCCCCGCTCTCGGTTGAAACTTTCCACCCGTGGGTCGAAGAACAGGGGCGTCGGCTGCACGCCGTGTGGGCTGAGCGCGCGCTGCCGTGGTACGCCGAAGAGAAGGCGCGTCGAGGTTCTTACGCGGCCTTCGTCGGCCTCCAGTTCGGAGGCGGCGACGACGCGCTCCACTGGCAGGCCATCGCGCTCGGCGATTCATGCCTGATCCAGCGACGCGGCGGCGCGGTCTGTCGCGCCCTGCCCATCTCAGACGCGAGCCTCTTCAATTCGTCGCCCGTGCTCGTGCCCTCTCTCGACTCTCTACAGGCACCCGCGCTCTCCCGCGCCACCGTCGAGCGTGGCACAGCCGAACGCGGCGACGTTTTCCTCCTGTTGTCCGATGCGGGCGCGGCGTGGTATCTCAAACTCTCGAAGGAGCGGAAGGCCGTCGAGGCGGAGTTTGACGCTTCGCTCGCGGCGTCAGACGGCGGCGCGCTGTCGGAGTTGTTCCGGCGCGAGCGTCAGGCGAAACGGATGATCAACGACGACATCGCGATTCTCAGGATCGCAATCGAACCGGCACGCCCCCTTTCCTGAGCGAGTGTTTGAGCGAGTGTTTTATGTCGAGCCTCACGACTCCCAATTGGCCTAGCGCACGACAGTTCGCGGAAGCTGTCCAATGCCCCGCTATCTGTTTCGCCGAGCCGCACATTAAAAAGTTGCTGCCCGCCGTAGACCGTCTCGGCATGCCGCTCGTGACTTCCGGGCAGTTCGCTTACGTCTTCAAACTCAAGGGCGCGGACGGGAGCACGTCCGTCGCCGTGCGCTGCTTTCGTGGCTACCTCGGCGACCGTGAGAAGAGATACAAAGCGATTGACGCCCACCTGAACCTCTACCAGATTCCGGCCTTGCCGCGATTCAAATATTTCCCCTACGGGATACTCGTCGCCGGGCGCAGGTTCCCGGCGCTCATCATGCAATGGATCGAAGGGGCGACGCTGGACGTTTATCTGGAAGAGGTGATTGACAGGCCGGACGTGCTGCGGCATCTGGCGGACGAGTGGCTCAAGCTGATGTCGCGTCTGCGCGAGGCCGGGATCGCGCACGGCGACTTGCAGCACGGAAATATCATCGTCGAGCGTGGACAGTTGCGCCTCATTGATCTGGACGGGATGTTCGTCCCCGCCATGTCCGGCTTGCAGGCCAGTGAAATAGGGCATCAACATTTTCAACATCCCAACAGAGACGCACGCTACTTCGACGCGACTATCGACAACTTCTCCGCGCTGGTGATCTACCTGTCGCTCATCTCGCTTGCCGAGCGGCCTGAATTGTGGCGTGAGTACCACGACGAAAACCTGATCTTCACCAAAGCGGATTTTCTCGACCCGGCCTCGTCCACGCTGCTTTCCCGGATCAAGAGTATTGGCACGGAGCATCGTCAACTGGCGGAAATTCTACAGACCGCCGCCGTGTCCAGCCCGGTCGAGACGCCCAACCTCGTAGACATCGTGAGTCCAAAATCGAAGCTCCCTTCGTGGATGGCCGCGCCCCTCGATCTGGAAGTTCAGGAGCGGACGCGCGAAGCGACGGACTTCGAGCTTGCGCCCGTCGTGGCTCAGAGACTTTGGCCTCCACCGGAGACGCAGAGCGCGGCGGTCGCCCCGGCGGTTAGCGCGTCGCCGGGCATCCTCAACCCGGCGACGCCCGTGGCGAGTCTCCCGTCTCACAACCCTTTGGACATACGCGGGAACACTCTCATGTATGCGCGTCTACTCGACGAGCACACCTATATTTTCCTCTGGTGGTTATTACTGCACAGGTGGATCGCAGGGTTCTGGGAACTGTTCGGCATAGGCTACTTCAGCGCGATGCTGCTTACGCTCTTGCTCCTGATAGGAACCTTTGTGGCCTACGGTTTCGTGCGCGCCGTCCTCGACTGGAATCTGGCTTCTGACGACCCGCTGACCTCTTTCGGCTCGCCGACCGTACTCTCCATCCTGCAATCCTCCGCTTCGCACGCGCCTGCCGCGCTCCCACCCTCCACGCGCCCCGCACGTCATCTCACACTCAACGCCGACGTCCGCGCAGTCGTCGGCAACAGCAGTTTGCGTATCTACCATCTGCCCGATTGCATCTGGGTCAAGAAGATCTCGCCCCATCACAGCCTACAGTTTGCGTCGCCCGCACACGCCGACGCAGAAGGTTACCGCGCCTGCAAAGTCTGCTCCCCCTGAACGGAAATCCTGTCGCTCACTAACCTGACAATCCGGGACTTGTCGTGCGTTCGGCGTTCGAACCGGAGAGGCTTGTCCCGGCGGTGAGGGAAGCCGCGCGCCAGAATGACAAAGCACAGCCCGTCGCAGAGTTCAGGGAGATGGAACAGATCGTCAGCGAGGTGGCGGCCTCCGGTCGCGCTCAGATACGAATAGTGAGATGATTCGATAGCGTCGCTTTGAGGAGCCTGTCGCTACCTTAACGCGGGTCGAAAGGGAAACTATATGTGAGGCGACCTTTAACCTTGTGTGGCCGTCGCGCCGTGCGGAAGGGAAGAAAACCGGCACGGCGCGCGGCGTCTTCCGCCACCCGCCACAGTTCCCTCGGCCCCTCAATTGCGCGAGAGTAAATGACACGCCCGGTTTCATCAATCACGACTTCGACGGTCACGTTAATGGGCGTTGTGGCCTTTCTCCAGTTGATCGGATATGCGGCTCCCGGCAGGCTGAGAGCCTTATCATTGACCAGCCCAACATCCGTCAACTGATCGACTTCTATGGCCACACCAGCCGCCTCTTCGAGTCTCGTTTGCGACGCCTCTTTCTCCGACGGGCGGGCTGCGGAGACGTTGGCCGGAGCGGACGCCGACCGTGCTCCTTTTGAACTGCTCGCCACGCGTTCGCTCCTCGGCAGCGCGTCTCTACCCGTAGGCGTCTGAGAGGCCGCGCTCTCCTCTTCGGCTACGGGCAGCGCGCCGTCAACGCCTCCCGAATAATAAGTGATAGTGCGATAGGCGACCTCGACCGGCTCAAGCCGCTGCTGGCCGGCTTCTGAGACGACGACAGAGGAAGTCATCTTCACCCAATTGCCCGCCGCATCGAATTCATAGGAGTATTCAGTCCGGCTGAGAATGACACCCTGCTCATCGCGCACCGTAGTTCTCAACAAGCGTCCCGCCTCGTCGTAATCATACGTCTCCTGACCGATGGGGCTATTGATCACGGGATAGGTTCTGTTATCGATCCGTCTGCCGCTTATATCATAGACAGTAAGTTCAAGCAGGGAACGGGGTCCTTCCACCACTCCGTTCTTCTTGAGGTTAACTCTCGCCACCTCGGTTCGCAGGCGGCGCACCAGCCCGCGCAGCCCGTCTCTCTCTCTGTTACTGTTAAGGATTTTGAGCGGCGAAGGACTCCGGCGTTGGTCAGTTCGCGTCTGCGCGAGAAGGCTCTGACTGAGAGAAAGCAGGCAGACGACTAAGAGCAGGACGTGGGGGAAATGTCTGACGATGAATCTGTGATAATTCATGGCGGAGCCGGGCTGTCACACTGGCCGACGGATAAAGTTCTAACTGGTGCAATCGACGTTCGCGGCGACGATGCTCGTATTTACGCCGCCCTGTGCGTTGAGGCTGATCCGAAATTTAACGTGTCCCATCAAGCCGTCAGTACTTCCCGTTTTGTTCAGCGCGAAGTTGAAGACATAGGTGAAGCTGGTGGGCGAAGGACCACTCGATTCTAGACGACCGACGCCGACGGCCTGATACTTAGCGCGGCTTGTGAGTCCGAAAGCGTTAATCCGATCCGCGTTGATGTTGCCCTCGATCAATGTCTGGCCGCCGGCCTCGCGGACGACCTTGTACTGCACATCGAATTCACCGCTCAGGCGAATCCTTTTCTCTCTACACGCCGTGGGCAGGGTGCGATTGAATGGAATCTTCCGGGCACCGGAAACGGGAGGGTTTTGCGCCTGTGCCCGCGCCACTCCGAAGGCTGCGAGCAGAATCATAGCCGTTGAGGCCACTGAGAAGATCGAGAGCCGCGTTATTCTTTTGTTCATGAGAGAGTAGTGTGGCAAAAAATTTCTGCCCGCACAAGATATTTAATGCAGCCGCGTACTCTCCAGCACAACTGACGGCGGGAAAAGATATTTTGCCGCACTGCCAATCTCTTTTGAGAAGAAGAGCGAACAGGGGTGTGCGCGTTCAACGCGATAAGGCGAGCACCGCCGCGTAGACTCCCTGCACAACCATCGCCATGCGCTTGTAGTCGAGCGTGTCGGGCGTGTCGGTGAAAGTGTGATAGTTCGGATTCCGGTAAAAAGCCGTGTCGGTGATCATCAACGCGTCGTAGCCCTCGTTCCAGTAGTTCAGATGATCGGAGAAGTCTACGCCGGGAATCGTGCGCGGCGCGTTAATCGAATAGACCGGAAGCGGCGACGCTTCCAGCATCGCTTTCTTCACGCGTCTCATCGTCCGCACCTGATCCATCTTTCCCACCACAGAGATGAAATTCCCGCGCGCGGGATAAAAGGCTTTCAGGATGGAGACGGGGTAATGCTGGCTCTCAGGCTGATCGCTGAAATAACCGATCATCTCCAAAGAGAGCATCGCGCGCACGTTGAAGCCCTGCGCCCTGAGTGAAGAGGCGTGGATGGCGCTGCCCATCAGAGGAGAACGGAAGTAGGGCGGCTCTTCCAGTGTGAACGCGACCAACTCGACACGCACTGCGGGCGGTATCCGGCCAAGCAGGTAGGCCAGTTCGAGCAAGCCTGCAACGCCGCTCGCATTATCATCCGCACCGGGAAGCGCACCCGCCGTGTCGTAGTGCGCCCCGACCACGATCAGTTCTTTGTCACGGGGACCAAAGGACGCGATCACGTTACGATAAGTTCGCCCACGCGACTCGAAGGGTTGCTCCGACACTTCGATGGCCTTCGCCTGCTCAAACTCCTTCCGCAGGTAAGCCGCAACGCGGTCGAGGTTTTCGGGATGCCCCGCGTCGCGCGGGCTGAGCGTGCCGGACAGCACGCGCACATGTGCTTCGAGCCGCGCGGCGTCTACAGGCGGAACGTTACCCCCCGCAGTCCCGCGAGAGATCAAGGGCTGCGTGATCGCAAACCATGTGACCAACAGCAGACCCGCGAACCCTAAAATGATTAACAGCAACAGCACGACGAAGCGTTTGCGCCTTTCAGGATGAACTGGCGAATTTGAAAGCGACGTGCCGGTCATAAACTAGAAACAAGCGCTCTCGCCCGCACGGGTCTTTGCCCTCTCCGAACTATGACGCGATGCGGCTGCTTTTCACTTGAGCGGTTCGACCGCACTCGTCACATCGAGATGTATGACGGCGTCGAATTGCTTCGCGAGGCGCGCCTTGAAGTAGTGGCTCTGCCGCTCCGTCTGGGGCAGGTAGACGACCCCGATGGCACGCTCAAGGTGCGGCTCCGAGAGCGCGTCGGAGACTGCGCCGCCCCCGCGAAGTATGAGCAGAAAGTTGGGCACGCCCGTCTGGTGAAACAGACCGGAATAGCTTTCCGCGAGCGCGGGGCGCACCTTCATCTTCTGGCCTTGCCTGCCCCACTCCAAGGCCGCACGCACCTCGCCCGTGTAGGTCGTAAACCCGACGAGGACGGATGCGCCGTCATGAAATTTCCGCATGAGGTGGCCGACGTTCAACTCTCCGGCCTCTCCCATTTCGGTCATGCGCGCGTCGCCCTGATGTGTGTTGTGCGCCCAGACAACCAACTTCGCCTTCTCTCCGCCGATGGCTTCCTCGTAACGGCTGATCTCTTGGAGCGTCTCCGCCATGTGGCTGTCGCGCAAATTCCAGGTGTTGAAGCCGCCCAGATAACTCAGGCGATAGTATGCCTCCCCGTTCTTCACCACGCGGGCGTTCTGGTAGGCCGAGAAGAGATCGTCGTCGCGCTCCGGCTTCGGTCGTGCGCGCCACGCGGCCAGACGCTGCTCCATCTCCTGAAACAGCGCAAGGGCGTCTTTCTCGCACGAAGTTTTCATCGCCGTCGCTACCTCCTGGCCGTACCGCTCCGGACGGTCGCCGTAGCGACGGAAACACTCCGTGCGCTGCCGTGCACGCGTAGCGGCTGCCGGGTCAACGCGCGTCAGGTATTCGACCACAACCTGCGAAGAGTCTGAGAGGTTATACAGGTCCATGCCGTAGACGCCTGCGCGTGGGGCATCGGAGGGTCGAGAGGCGTTATGAGAGCGGAGCCATGTGACGAGATCGCGGAACTCCTCGTTGCGCCACATCCACTGCGGAAAGCGCGTGAAGCCGGAGAGCGCCTGCTCGACGTTCGCGTCCTTGCCGCGCCCACGCACGTACTCGCTCACGCGGTAAGCGTCCGACCAGTCGGCTTCCAGCACGACGGCGTTGAAACCTTTCTCCTCGATGAGACGGCGCGTGATGCGAGCGCGCTCGCGGTAGAACTCTTGCGTGCCGTGCGTGGCTTCTCCGAGCAGGACGAACCGCGCGTCTCCGACCAAATTCATCAGCGCATCGTAGTCGCCCTTACCGCCGGTAAGCGGTATCGCCGATTTACGCACCAGCGCAGAGATTGAAGCGACTTTATCGACGGACGCGGCTGCCCCCTGCGCTTTGCCGCGCCCTTGTTCTTCCTTAATCCCGGACATGCAGCCATTAGCTGTTAAGCAGACAAACAGCATTGGCCGCAGCAACCCGAGAAGAGTACGCTGGCACATGAAACCTCCGCAGCATCAAACTCCGGGCAAAGTGAGAACGGGCTTGCGCTTGCTTACATGATTGGCTACACGCAACTCTTCTCAAACACTTCGACGGATGAAATTGTTAGGGGAGGATAAATATAGTCGGACGACGTGAGACTGATCTGTACCAAGCCGTACTTTATAGAAGGAACTCAAGCCAGCATACGATAACAACACCGACGAGTCCGATAACGCCTGCTCAAAGCGTTGGGGCTATGAGGCAAAAGTTTTTCGCTGGTACAACGGGAACATGGAGGGCATTGTCAGTTGACCGTGCTCGACATATCCAAACGTTCCAAACTTTTGCCTCATAGCCCTACGACATAATTTTTGTTATCGGACTCTAACTGTTTATGGTATCGGTTGGCGTTGCGCTTCGAGCCAGCGTTCGAGGCCGATGGCGGCCAGTGTCGCGCTCATCTGGGAGACGTATTGCGCACTTACTCGCTCGACCATCATTCGGATCACCCGAGCGCCGCCGAGGCACCAAAAAAAGTGGCGGTCAGGCGGCACAGGTCGGGCGGCGAAGTCATGGCGGAGCAGGATGAAGAAAGCGCGAGCACGGATTATGACTAAGAGGTCATTCCTGCAACGCTATCCTCATGCGGCGGACAAATCGACTGCTCCCCTGTCGAACCTCGAATCAATCGTCTTTAACTGGAGCGCCGGAGTGGGGCTGAGATATTGTGGCGGGATACTGAGTTCCTCCATCTTCCGGCGGTCGGCTGCTTCTATCGGGTCGAGCCCGGCGATGTAGCGCCGCTCATTGTTTTGCAGGGGATTGCTGATGCTCAGGATTTCGGAACCCGAAGCGAGAATCACTTTTTTGTACTGAGGCAGGTTGCTCGCCCAGAGTTTTGTCCAGTAGTGGCGTCCGACGTTGGTGAGGCTGCCGAGTTGGCGGCAGAGCCTTTTGAAATGTTCGACCGCCTCGGTCGGTTCGAGTCCGAGGGGGCGATGGCAGAGCGTGTAGCCGTCGTAGTCGCGGCTCACAGTACCCGGAAGAATCCTGCCCTCACTTTGCAGTTGCCGGTAAAAGGGCGTCTCCGGGTAAGGGCAGACGATGCCGAGAAAAGTGATATTGAAGTATTGAAGGTCTGACAGATACTCCGGCAGTTTCTCCAGATACTCGTTCGTGTCTCCGTCGGAGCCGACGAGCAGGCCGAAGGAGAGCATGATGCCGTTGGCAAAGCAGCGGCGAATCACCCGGTCAACTTCCGTGATCTTGTTCTGCCCCTTGTTCATCGCCTTGATGGAGTCGGGGTTGAGCGATTCGAGGCCGGTGTAGATGTAGCGGCAGCCCGCCTGCGCCATCAACTTCACCAACTCTTCATCCTTGAGCACGTTAAATGTCAGCGCGCAGCCCCATGTCTTCTTGAGCGGCAGGAGCGCTTCGCAAAGCGTGCGCAGGTAGCGCGGGTCGCCGCCGAGATTGTTGTCGAGGAACGAGAACGAATTATCGAACAGGCCGAAGTAGTTCTTGTTCCAACGCATCTTGAACTTGATTTCGTCGATAACGTGCTCGACGGGGCGATAGCGATATTTTTCGTGGCCGGTGAGCACGCAGAAGTTGCAGGAGAAAGGGCAGCCGCGCGAGGCTTCAATGCCGGGAAGCCTGATGGAGTTGGTGCGGAAGTCGATCAAGTCGTAACGGTAGGGCTTGATCTCGACTGCGCCGCGCGAAGGCAGTTGATAGCGTTTCTGTAACTGTCCGCGAGCGAAGTCAGC
>DASWNS010000223.1:0-7329 GCA_036399115.1 Pyrinomonadaceae bacterium
CTGCCTCATGGAGGGTAAAACGTGCTGGTAGGTGTCCGAGTTAATCCGTTAAAACCGGGACCGTAATCATTAACCGCTGGTGACCGTAAGCCTCGCCTGCCTCAGTGGCATCGCCTAAATTCAGACGGGCTGGACAATAAAATTGATTCTCTGCCAACCAAACATCTTCCGAGCCGTTTCTTGACTAATTTCATCCCGCTAAGCTATACCTACCACCCTGCGACCAGAACGGCAGAAACTTGGAAGCTTTACTCTCCGGCACGCCACTAGAGTAGTTAAGTATCCCCCAACTCTTCAGGCAGTCTTAATGAAATAATCTCCCCGTCCGTTACTCACGAAGAAACTCTTATGTCTTATAAACTCAACCTCGCACCACGTCTCGGAGCCATATTTATTTCTCTGTTCGCGTGCCAGTTCCTTTTCAGCGTGGTATCGACTGTAGTTTATGCGGCGGACGGGTGCTCGGTGCCGAGTTTCCGCCCCGCGCCCTTTTACAAGACGGGGGAGGCACCGCGCTCGACCGCCACAGGCGATTTCAACGGCGACGGGCGGGCTGACTTCGTCGTAGCGAATTACGGTAACGACAACGTCACCGTCTTCATCAACGACGGGGGCGGAGCCTTCACCGTGAGCAAAAATTTCTCAGTGGGCGGGGGTCCGTCATCTGTAGCGACGGGGGATTTTAACAGCGACGGGAAGGCCGACATCGTGACCGGGAACAACACGTCCGGGAACGTTTCAATCCTGCTGGGTGACGGCGGCGGCAACTTTGCCACGGCCTCCCATTTCAACGCCGGAGTGGGCATGCACGGAGTCACTGTCGGGGAGTTCAACGGGGACGGTAAATCCGATTTGGCGGTGGCTCTGGAGGGCAGCAACCGGGTCGCCGTCCTGTTGGGCAACGGGGCGGGAGGCTTCGGTGCTCCCACTTCCTTCGTCTTAGGGACGCAGCAACAGTTTCCGAGGTCTATCGCCAACGGCGATCTCAACGGGGATGGTAAGGCCGACCTCGTCGTCGGGGGCGGCGGCTCGATACAAATTCTTCTGGGCAACGGCACGGGAACCTTTACGCGTGTCACCACCGCCTGCACCAACAACAACTCCGACTCCATCGTCCTCGTGGATATGAACGGTGACGGTAAGCTCGATCTGGTCGGGACGAGAACCTCCACCACCAACGTTGCCGTCTCGCGCGGGACGGGGACGGGATGTTTTGAGGCGGCGACGATTTATAACGTCTCCCCCGCCCCGGCTGCTGCCCACAGCCCTTACGCAGTCGCCGTGGCCGATTTTAACGGGGACGCCATGCTTGACGTTGCGACCGCCAACGGCGGGTCGAACAACGTCTCGCTCCTGCTCGGCGACGGCGCGGGCGGATTGTCGGCCTCGAACGTCTACGGCGGGGGGAGGTTCCCGCGCTCTCTCGCGGCGGCTGATTTCGACGGCGACGGGAAAGCCGACCTTGCTACTGCATTCTCCGAGGGCGGTAACCTCTCGGTCATGTTCGGCAGCGCGACAAGTGGCTTCAGGTTCGCCACCGGGCGTGGGACGGTGGCCGCGTTGGTCGCGGATTTTAACAACGACGGGAAGTCCGATTTGGCCGTCACCTCTGGCGCCTTCAACTCCAGCGGCGTCATCATCATGCTCGGCGACGGGACGGGCAACTTCGCCGGCGGCAAGAAGTTTCCGGCGGGGAACACTTCCGTCTCTCTCTCTGTCGCCGACTTCAACCACGACGGCAAAGCGGATGTGGTGGTGGCCGGCAGAGGGCCGTTCCCGGCGGAGGTCAGTGGGGTCTTCGTCCTGTTGGGCGACGGCGCGGGGAACCTCGGTGCACCGGCCATGTTCGGCGTCAATGCGAATCCTTTCTCCGTCAACGTCGGCGATTTCAACGGCGACTCACACACCGATATTGTGTCGGCGAATCTAAGCGGGAATGACATCTCGATTCTCTTCGGCAACGGGCAGGGAGGCTTCGGCGTAGCCGCTAGCTTCCCCGCCGAAAGATTCAACAACCCGCAGAAGATCGCTGTCGGCGACTTCAACGGCGACGGGAAGGCCGACTTGGGACTCCCGACCGCGAGCGGCGTCACCGTGCTCCTCAACAACGGTTCCGGAGGCTTTCCCCACAGGGTCACTTTCCCCGCCGGCAGCAACACCCAGTCGGTCATCACGAAAGACTTCAACAGCGACGGTAAACTCGACCTCGCGGCGGCCAACGCCGGTTCCGGCAACGTTTCGCTGTTGTTGGGCGACGGCGCGGGCGGCTTCGGCGCGGCGTTCAATTTCCCCGTCGGCGCGGGCAATCCGGGTTCGGGGCCTGTGGACATCGTGAGCGGCGACTTCAATCTCGACGGGATTCTCGACCTCGCTACCGCGAACATCATCACGCCTGTCGGCGCAGTCTTTTACGAGACGAGTGCTTCGATGATGCTCGGCAACGGCACCGGCGGGTTCGCCGCGCCCTCTTTCTTCCCCATCGGACTCAGCCCCTGGACCATTAACGCGGGCGACCTCAACGCTGACGGGATGACAGACCTGTTAACCGCTAACAACAGTTCCGACGACATCTCGGTTCTGCTCAACTCCTGTAACGCAGCACCGCCGCCGACATCACCCGCTCTCGTCGAGTTCGGCCTCGGCGATTATTTGGTTTCCGAGAATTTCGCTCGCGCTGCCGTCACCGTCACCCGCTCCGGAAACGCGTCCGACCCGCTGACCGTCACACTGCAAACCGTTGACGATCCGGCGGCGGTGCCCTGTGATCCGACGCTCAAGCGCCCGGACGGCACTTCGTATCCACAAGGGACGGCCTACGCGCGTTGCGACTACGCGACCACTATCGCAACCGTGACATTTGCCGCCGGCGACTCACAGCCGAAGACCGTCAATGTCCCGCTCGTGGACGATGCACATGTTGAGGGAACCGAGACGGTGCAGGTCAAACTGCTGAACCCCACGGGAGGCGTGCTCGGCACTCGTTCAACCGCGACCCTCACCATCATAGACAACGACACTACGGCAGGGCGACCGAACCCGATCTTTTCGACGCCCTTCTTCGTGCGGATGCACTACCTCGACTTCCTCTCGCGTGAGCCGGAGCCGGGTGAGCCGTGGTCTGCCATCTTGAATGGCTGCGCCAACCAATTCAATACCGATCCGCAAAGCCCCTCGGCGGCATGTGATCGGACCATCGTCTCGCAGTCGTTCTTCGGCGCCCCGGAGTTCAGATTGAAAGGCTTGTTCGTTTACAACTTCTACCGCGTCGCCTTCGACCGGCGACCCGAGTACGCCGAGATCATCCCTGACATGAGCGGCGTGACGGGCGCGACATCCGCGGAAGTGTATGCCAAACGTGCCGCACTGCCGGTCAGCTTCACGGAGCGTGCGGAGTTCAAGGCGCGCTACGATGGGCTGACAGACACTGCCTACGTCAATGCGCTACTTGACCGCTACGGGCTTCAGCAGATTACGACGCCCGACCCGCAGCAGCCGGAGGCGGGCGTCAAGGTGGTGCTGACGCGAGCGGAGTTAGTAAGTCGATTAAGCGCGGCGGCAGGCACTGCGCAGGCGTTGACGCGTGCGCAAGTGTTGCGCGCCACAGTGGAGTCGGATGAGGTGGTAGCGGTCGAGTACAAGGGAGCGTTCGTGGCGATGCAGTATTACGGTTACCTGCGGCGGACGCCGGAGGAGTCGGGCTATCAGGCGTGGCTCAGGGTGATCACTGAAGACCCGAACAACATACGCATCATGGTCAATGGTTTCGTTAATTCCACCGAGTATCGCATCCGTTTCGGGCGGCCTTGAGACGACGCCGGAGCGGTTGGTTTAAGATAATAACGCCCTGAAAGAGCGAGCTTTCAGGGCGTTATTGTTTTTCCGTCTGCGGCTGGTAAAAAGGGCGCATCGTTGTGCCGACGTTGAAGCGCAGAATGCGTTGTGCGGACGTGGCGAAAATAGGTGTTGATTAAAGTAAGAGCTATAAGCTAATCTGGATACTAAGGGCGAAACCCTCTCGCAAGACGTTTCGCGCCCGCCCTGCTTGCCCGCCTGACAGAAGTTCAATCCTTTCAGCATCTAACCCGCCGCTTCCCGCGCGAAGGAGAGTCGAAAAGTCTATCATGATCGAATCCGGCACACTGCTCCAAAACCGTTACCGCGTTACGAAACAGATCGGACAAGGCGGGATGGGCGCGGTTTATATCGCCACGGACGAGCGCTTTAGCAGCACCGTCGCCGTCAAGCAGACTTTCTTTGACGACCCGGCCTTGCGCAAAGCCTTTGAGCGCGAGGCGCATCTCCTCAATCACCTGCGCCACACCGCGCTCCCCAAGGTCAGCGATCACTTCACGGAGGGCGATGGGCAGTTCCTCGTCATGGAGTTCATCGAAGGCTCCGACCTCTCCGAACTGCTCCAACAGCGCAACGGCGCGTTTCCCGTCGCCGACGTGCTCAACTGGGCTGACGCACTGCTCGATGCGCTCGACTACCTGCACACGCACGAGCCGCAGGTTATTCACCGCGACATCAAACCGCAGAACTTGAAACTGACGCCGCGCGGCCAGATCGTGCTGCTCGACTTCGGACTCGCCAAGGGGAATTCGACGCAGACGCGCGCCAACCTCACGGCCAGCGTCTTCGGCTACTCGCGCAGCTACGCGCCGCTCGAACAGATTCAAGGCACGGGTACGGACGTGCGCAGCGACCTCTATTCGCTCGCCGCCACGCTCTATCATCTGCTCACGGGGGCTGCCCCCGTCGATGCCCTGACGCGCGCCAGCGCCATCATCAACGGCCAGCCCGACCCGCTCCGTCCCGCACACCTCGCACACGTGCAGGTTCCCGCCGCCGTCGGGGAGATACTCCGCCGCGCGATGTCACAGAACGCGGCGCATCGCCAGCCCACCGCCGCCGAGATGCGCGCCGCCCTGCGTCGTGCGGCAAACGCGCTACCCGCGAGTGCGCGTCAGGCTGCGCCCGTCGTCGCGCCGCAGGCTGCAAGATCGTCAACCGACATGCCCACGATGCTGGAAGCGACGCCGCTGCCTACCTACGGCCAGCAGCCGCAGTCGCCGACGATGGAGACGCGCGCCACGACGCAACTGCGCCAGCCTTCCGCCACACACCAGAGCGAAACAACCATCGTAGACGGCGCGGCCTACGGCGCGCGCCGACGCCCTTCCACGAACTCTTTCGTACCGCTCTCGCCGGACGCGACGCCCGAGCGCAAGTCGAAGGCGGTGTTCATCGGTGTCGCCGTCGCGGTGCTTGTCGCCTGCGCGCTCGTCGCTTTCCCGCTCATGCGCCGCTCCCCGGCTACCACTATCGCGCTCCCCGACGCTTCCGGCGCGCAAGTTGAAACGCCGCTCTCCTCGCCCACAGATGCACAGTCAACTGCGCCGGGCGCGTCGCAGTCCGAAGCCACGCAAGCGACCAACGGCGCTTCTTCCGGTGCGGAAACGACGAACGCGCAGGCCGGGACACGCACCACGCGTCCCGCAGACGAGTCCGGAACTGCTAACGGCCAGACGGCAAACAGGGAAGGCGGGGCGACGAACGGCTCCGACGCAAGCGGGGTCGGCAACAACACCGGAGGCGACGCAGCGAACGTCGCGTCGCCCGTCGGCGGAGGATCGGCGGGTAGGTCTGACGGCCTGGTCCTGCATGCGCCCGCGCCGGGTGCGTCGTCAGGTAGAAGCGCAGCCGCCGAATACGACGCGCAGCGCGCAGAGGATTTACGTAAGCGACAGCAACAACAGCAACAGCAGTTACAACAACAGCAACGCCCGCACCCTCCGCAACACGAAGAAGAGCATTTCAGACCTCCCCCGCCGGGCGGCGGCCACCGTCCTCCCCCGCGTCGCCCGCCCCCGTTCTAAGAAACTGTTAGCGACGTTTCATCCGCGACATAGGATAGAAAGAAGTCCCGCAGGGACGATTGAAAGTTCTTCCGGATAACTTTCAATCGTCCCGGCGGGACTCAACTTTTTAACTTCCTGCATTGTCCCCGCACTCAGATGTCGAACTGTCAGCAACCGCCCCGGCACGACCTGTCAGGCGGCTTCTAACGAGCGCGTCATGCCTTCATCCGATTTGACTGAGTAACGGGTGCGCCGTGGAGACGCGCGGGCTTAAAACGCGTGAGGCGCGCGGGCAACTTCGATTCGTTATTGCTGGTCCACCTGTTGCCATAAGACCTCATAGACCTGTACAGGCTGCGCGCGGTTCTTGACCGTCAAAGCGGCGTGCTCGCGCAGCGGAAACTGCCCCGGCGCGAGCACGCTTGCCGTCGCCTCGCTCAATAAAATCTGCCCGCCCCCCGCATTCGATTCCAGACGCGACGCGAGATTTACAGTGTCGCCGATGGCCGTATATTCCGTGCGTCGCTCCGAGCCGATGTAGCCGACCGTTGCCTCGCCCGTGTGCAAACCGATCCCGATGCTGACCTCCGGCAAGCCCGACGCGAGAAACTCCTCGTTCAGTCTTAGAATCCGGTGCTGCATCCGGATCGCCACCGTGACGGCGTTGAAGGTATCGTCCGGCGTCGTCGCCGGTGCGCCGAAGAGCGCCATCAGGCCGTCGCCGATGTATTTGTCGAGCGTGCCGCTGTGGGCGAAGATGATGTCGCTCATGGCCGAGAAGTAATGATTGAGCAACTGCACCACCTGTTCCGGCGGCGCGTGTTCGGCGAGGCGCGTAAAGCCGCGCACGTCTGCGAAGAGCACCGTGATGTTCTGGTTGACGCCGCCGAGTTTGAACGACTCCGGATGATCGAGCATCTGGCGCACGACGTATTCGGGCATGAAGCGACTGTAGTTGGCGCGCGCCACTTCTTCACGCGCGAGGCGTTCGTGCGAGCGCACGTTTTCGACGGCCACCGCCGTCTGCGCCGTGATCGCGCAGAGCAGTTCGAGATCGTCGCGTGTGAAGGCCGTAATCTGGTCGAGGCAATCGGCGTAGAGCGCGCCGTGCACTGCGGATTCGCCGACGAGCGGCGCGCACATCGTCGAGCGGACGCCCTGCGCGATGATCGAATTGACGCCCGCAAACTGTTCGTCTGCGGCCACGTCCTGAGAGAGCAGGGCGACGCGTTCCTGCATCACTTTGCGCGTAATGGTGCGTCCGATGGTCAGGCTGTTGGCTGTGGCGGTCAGTTTTTCGTCGCGCACGCGCATCGCCACAGGGCGCAAGCCGCTCTCCGTGTCCCCGCGCTCGTCGCGCAGCAGAGCCACGACGCGCGCGGCGGGCGTGACGCGAAAAATAATATCCGTAGCCTTCTCGAAGATGAGGTCGAGGTCGAACACCGAGCCGAGAGTGCGGCTCATCTCG
>DASWNS010000224.1:0-15799 GCA_036399115.1 Pyrinomonadaceae bacterium
AATTTTCTGACCTCTATTTTGCCCGCCACGACGCCCCGCTTGAATGAGATTGGGATCGACGTTTGGGTGCTTGGCTTTACATTCTTCATCTCGTTGCTCACGGGACTCGTTTTCGGATTGGCTCCCGCGCTCAAGGCTTCCAAGCTGAATCTGATTGAAGCTCTCAAGGATAGGGTGCAGGGCGCAGCGGAAGGACTTCGCCGCAACCGTGTTCGCAGCCTGCTGGTGGTCAGCGAGATCGCGATCTCTCTAATCATACTGATCGGGGCAAGCCTGCTGGTGAAGAGTTTCTGGCGTTTACAAGAGGTTGACGCGGGCTTCAATCCGGCAAACCTGCTAACCCTACAGGTTTCGCTTCCCGCTGCAAAATATAGCGAACCGGCGAAACAGAGAGCCGTCTTTCAGGAGATATTTCAGCGTCTTGAAAGTTTACCGGGGGCGCAGGCCGTGGGAATCTCCAATGATTTTCCGTTGGCCGGTAACATGCAAACCAGCCAGCCCTATATCGAAGGACGTGTCACCATCCCGGGGCAGGAATCGCTCTCCGGCGTCCACGCGGTCAGCCACAACTATTTTCAGGCGATGGGTATTCCTCTCCTGAAAGGTCGTGCGTTTACGGCCAGCGACATAGAGAGCGCGCAGCCGGTGATGATCATAAATAAGATGATGGCGCAGCGTCTCTTCGCCAACGAAGACCCGCTCGGTAAACGGGTTAAGTTTTCCGATGATCCGAATGTGCCGTGGAATGAGGTCGTCGGAGTGGTCGGCGATGTCAGACACAATGGGCTGGATATAGAACCTCAGATGGAGACTTACCTGCCATATCCGCAAAGCCCGAGAACGATAATGGCAATTGCCGTTCGTTCCACGTCCGACCCGACAGCCATGACCTCTGCCGTGCGTCGTGCGATTCTTGAAGTTGATAATGCTCAACCTATCTATGACATTAAAACTATGGAGCAGCGGCTCTCCGAAGCGGTCGCCCCACGCCGCCTGTCAATGGCTCTGTTCAGCTTCTTTGCGGCGGTCGCGTTAGTGCTGGCAATCGTCGGCGTCTATGGCGTGATGTCATATTCGGTGAATCAACGTACGCATGAGTTCGGCATCCGCATGGCCTTGGGCGCACAGCATACCGATGTGCTTAAGCTGGTACTTAGGCAGGGAGTCATTTTAGCTATAGCGGGCATCCTCATCGGAGTTATCGCCGCCTACGCGGTAACCCGCTTCATGTCTGGCTTGCTTTACGGGGTGAGTGCAACCGACCCTCTCATCTTTATAGCCGTTTCATTAGTCTTAATGATAATTGCCCTGCTGGCCTGTTATATCCCGGCACGAAGGGCAACCAAGGTCGATCCGATAATTGCCTTACGCTATGAATGAACTATGCGCCTGTGGGTCATGTTGCCGGAATAGAATTTCAGTGACTCTCCCACAGGTTCTCTCAACACGCCCTACCGGGACTACTCATGTGCAAAGCCTCCGCCTCGCCCTTTAAGTGACGGCGCTAGCTGCCCGAACTTATCCTCCTGCGCCTTCGGCGAAACTGCCGGTATCAGCTTTCTGATCGAGACATCGGGAAGCTGATACGTGCGCGTCTGACCGTTAAGCCAGCAGCATCGTTAATTCAGGTGATATACAGGTGCCTTGATTGCGCTCTGTATGTCTCTCTGCTCCTCACTAACCTGTCTGTTAGGATAACCTCACGCCAATCCCAACAACCAACTAAATAAGAGGTATGAAAAATGCGCATAGCATTCGTACACACACCCATGGCGACCTTGCCGGTTCCTGAACGGCAGCTCTTTTGGCGCAACTTTGATATTCAGTACCATGCGGCGCATCCCGGCCTCCGTCACATGAAGAACAATCTGTGGGAACTGCCTCACTGGATGCACTGGTTAGGAGGGGTTCTAGTCCACGAAGGTTTTCCCCTGCTTGATGTCATCGATTTCTATACCTCCGAAACCGCATTCAGCGGAATCAACCGGACGAAAGTGCGGGAGGTTCTCTCGGAGCATCCGGCGGATGTGTTCCTGTTCTCTCCGATGACGCCGAATCTTCCCTTCGCCTAGGGTGCAGGTGGATCGAGATTGGACTGGAGACGGGTAATCAGGAGAGCCAAGACCTCTACAAGCAACGCGTGAAGCTCGACCCCATCGAAGAAACATTGATGAAACTGCGCGACGAAGGAATCGCTACCTGCTCGTTCATGGTCAATGGTTTTCCTAATCAAACGATTGACGACATGAAGCGGTCAATCGAGTGGGTCTGTACCCTGATTGCAAAAGACCTGCTACAGGCTTCATACCTCTTCGGGTTGGTTCCTTATCCCGGCAGCGAGATGTTCGAGCATCCGGAGAAATTCGGAATGACTCTGCATCATAAAAATTTCAAGCTCTATCACGAAGAGATGCCGCCCGTGTTCGACTCGCCATACGCTAAGTCTGATGCTGTCTATGAACAGTTTCTCAGTGGCGTAAAGAATCTGGGTCAGGCTATGTCGAAGAAAGCTTACTTCGGAGAAATACCTCCTCCCACAGAACTCTCCTTGTATGGCACTTTCTGGTCAGACCCTCATGTCTGAAGACGAAGCAAATGCTTTGATAAGCCTTAACCTGCAAAAAGCCCTCTCGTCATCTCGTAACTCTTTACTTCACGCCGGACGATTAGCGATAGTTCTGCAAGACTTCCGTTAGCCCTCGATACCGAACAACCAGGCAACGAACCTCGCCTGCCCATAAGCATCAACGCCTGACAATCTTTCGACCTCTCCCTTCCTCTTCACCTTCCCCGGTTAAATGCCTTCGAGCGTCCGTTCGAGCAGTGTGAAACCTCCGGAAGCACTGTGACGCCCGCACCTTCTTTTTTAATGAAGCGGTAGCCCTGCCCGATCACATTGTGCTGATACCTCATGAAATGTCTCTTATTGAGAAGTTGAAAGCCTTTAGAAGCTGAATTTCGTGCCAAACTCCATGCGCCTGCCGGGCAAAGCGGCGGTCGGCAGGCCGTAGAAGGGCGAGCTTTGCACGCCCGTGAAGTTGCTGAGATTGGTGTGGTTGAACACGTTGAAGGCTTGCGCGTAAAACTCCATGCGGAACTTCTGGTTGCTTGCGCCCGGCAGCGACGGGACGCCGCCATCGCCCATACGGATCATCACCGGTCCAGCCGAAGCGGACGCTTCGCGCACGCCGCCAAACCCGAAACTCCAACCCAGACGCGTGCTCACATCCCAACGCCCCTTGCCGCGCGCGCTGTTACGACCGACGCCCGCCGGGCGGTCGTTGCTCACGGTGTCGCCGTTATCGTCGAAGCCCGTCGTGATGTTGTAGGGCAGGGCGGAGTTGGCGTTGAAGGTCGCGCCGAGCGAGAAGCCTTTGAAGAGTTTGCGGTTGACCATGGCTGAGAAGAAGTGGCGCATGTCGTTCGGGGCGGGGCCTAGCTCGCCGCGCAGATTGAAGTTGTCGGCGGGCAAACTGAGCGCGCCGCTCGTGTCGCTGATGTTGCGCGAATAGACGTAGAAGGTTGACCAGAAGAGGTTGCTCGTGAAGATGGCGGGGGCGAAATGAACTGAAAGGCGATGCGAGGTTGAATTCGCAGACGACTCGATCTGCGTGATGTTTCCGGCGGTCGGGTTGGGGCGACCGAAGCCCTGCACGGGCGCGTTCAGGTTGCGCGCGCGCAGCAGGTGTTGGCCGCGCTGGAACTGGTAATCGGTGTTCAGGCGAAAGCGTTTGAAGAGGCGCGACTCGACGGCGAGCGAGCCTTGCATGATCGTGGGTTGTTTGAGCAGCGGGTCAACCTGTATGCGACCGGGCGGAAGGATGATCGGCGTGCCCGTGCTGAGCGGGTCGGGGTAGCCGGGATTTTGCACGACGAGATCGCGCTGCCTGCGCCCGTCAACGCGCAACGCCTGTTCGTAGGTTCCGGCCTCGAACCAATCGTAGAAGATCCCCGCCCCGGCGCGAATGGTGACCGTGCCGGATTTGTTCGGCGTCCATGCGACGCCGAAGCGTGGTGCGAAGTTGCTGCGGTCGGAAAGATTAGTTTGCAGTTCGTGGCGCACGCCGTAGCTGAGCAGCAGGTTCTTGCGCAGGCGGTAGTCGTCCTGCCAGTACCATGCGAATTGATATTGCGAGAAGTTGAGCGCAGCTTCGCCCGTGCGTTGCGTGTAAGTGGTCGGGCGCGCGGCGTTGAAGGCTTCGAGGTTGGCGAAGGTGTAAGTGCCGTTCGGGTTGACAGACTCCGTGCTGTCGTAACTGCCGCCCTCGAAAAGCACGCCCGCACGCATGGAGTGTTGGCCGAAGGAGAGATCGAAGTTGTCGGCCAGTTCAAAATCGAGCGTTTGGTGTTGCCCGGCGGTTTGCGCGCCGCCGCGTGTGAAGGCGTTGAGGACGAGCAGCGTGGGCGCGTTTGAGAGGGGAAGCGTCTCGCGCGTGCGCCAGCGCGCCTGAAAGCGAAACTCGTTGAGGAAGCGTTTGGCAAAGACGCCCGACTCGGAGAGACGGAAGATTTGTTCGGATTGATCGAGCGTGTAGGCGCGTTCGGCGAGGTCGAAATCGCCGACGCCGAGGTTGTCCTGTCGTCCGGCGTTGCGCTGGTATTCCAGACGCAGGGAGTGTGTCTTGTCGAGCGCGTGTTCGACGCGCGCCGCGATGTTGAGACGACGCGAAGGCCGCTGGATGAGATCGTCGAAGAAGCCGCCGGGCAGCGCGGCGACGATTGTTTTCGAGTCGTAGTTCTCGGTGCTGTCAACATTGAGGAAGAGGGAAGTGTGGTTGCGCCAGAGCGGCCCATCGAGTGTGAAGCCGAAGCGGCGCAGTTGTTCCGCACCACGACGCGAGGCGAAGGCCGGGCGCGCGCTCAGGGCTTCGTCGCGGAAGCCGAAACTGAGCGAGCCGTGCCAGTCGTTGACGCCGGGTTTGGTGAAGATGTCGACGGCGATGAAGCCGCGCTCGTGGTTCTCCGCGGCGTAGGCGTTGCGGCGAAAACGTATCTCGCGGATTTGCGATTTGGGCGGGAGTTTGCCGCCGCGAAAGCCGTTGACGCGAATGGTCGCGCCGGGTCCGGCCAGCGCGTTGAGGGCGTTCTCAAACTCTTCGGGGTCGTCGGGCAAACTCGCGATCTGTTCCGCCGTCAGGACGTTTGAGAAGGCGTCGCCGCGCGGGTCGGTGCTGCGCTCCTGCTCGTCCTGCCCGACGACGACCTCTTCCTTAACCGTCGCCACCTCCAACCGAACCTGCGTCTGGTTACCGCCCGCGTTCAGTGAAAACCCCTCCACGATGCGTGTCTCAAACCCCTCGGCGGAGACTTCGAGCAAGACGCGCCCGGCGGGCAAGCCCTGAAAGACGACTCCGCCCCGCTCGTCTGTCTTGAGTGCCTGCTCCGCGCCCACCCCCATCTCGATACGCACGCGTGCGGCGGCGACGACCGCGCCGTTCTGATCAACCACAGAGACTTTCAGGCTCGCATCCCCCGCGCCTCTGCTCTGCGCCGGAACGTTGACGAACATGAACGAAAAGACGAGCCACAGGCTCAGCATGCGGATGGATAGACGATAGCCACGCATTGCGAGAATCTCCCTTTTTAATCAAGTGAACTGTTTTTGGGTTTAACTATTTCTTCTGAAATTTGTCGGCTTTGAACTGCGGGTTGAACTCGTAGGTCTTGATCTCCCACTCCTCGTTGACTTCGCCCTCCGAGCCTTGCGTGATGCGGTGCGGCAGCATGAGGCCGCCGGTTTTGCGATAGTCTGCGAAGCGCAACTGCATCTCCACCTCTTCGGGTTTCGCCGGAGCGGGTTCCTGTGCGGCCTTCTCGCGCGCTTCCTTGATGATCTCCTCCGGCTTCTTCTTATCGCCGCCGTTGCTGCGCATCATGGTGGTGAACATGCGCGGCTTCGGCGCGCGGTAGGTGAGCATCAGGGGCAGGTGAGTCTCTCTATCGAGAAAGAGACGCGCGGCGAAACCTTCCGCGCCGGTCGCGTCAATCACGTCTGCGCGCCCGTCGTCGGCAACCGCCTCGCCCGCGTAGTTGAACTCCAGACTGTACCCGGATGGCGCGCTGAGCAGGAGCGCGAGGACGTAGCGCGCGTACTCCGCGCGGAACCTTTGCGCCTGTTCCCGCTCCATCTGTTCCAAATGCTCCGGCGAAGGTTTCTGGCTGTTCCCGCCGATGATAAACATGCCGCCTCTGCCCCCGCCTCCGCCGGTCCAGTGTTCGTGGCCGTTGAGCGCGCGATAGGTGGTGATGCTCGTGCTCGAACCGCCGACGATCATCGTGTCGGATTTCAAGAACTTATCGGGCAGGAGAAAATTGAACTCCCGTTCACCGGCCATCTCGCGTTCCTGTATCACGCGCCGGAATTTGCCCTTCAACGTCAAACTCTGAATGGAGCCGAGCTTCTCTTCGCCGCCGATGGCCGCGCGCGCCTGTTTGAGAATCTCCAGCGCGCGCGCCGCATCGCCGTTACCTTTGGCGAGAGCATTGAATGAGCCTGCGGTGAACAGTAAGAGCAGACAAGCGAAGTTGATGAATCGCTGCATAAAAAGTTTCTCCTTAAGTCGAATAGTAGATTGACGGGCAGCCGGGCACACTCCGTCACAGACGCCGACACATACTGCGGCGCACACGCGCGCTATGGGCGAGCAAAATGGTTTCCGACGATTCGCCGGTTTGAACTAAGGTGGGCTTGCGAGCCGTTGGCCGCTGACGGAAGTTTGTTAACCCACGGACATTCTTATTTCAGGCGGGGCAGGTGAAAAGTTCCAGAAAGTGATCTGAACTTCGAGAGAACGTTAAAGGCTGTATGATTGTAGCGGGATAGATGGGCTATTTTGAACCGGCGGGCAGGGCTTGCCCGCAAAGAGATTTCGCGGGCGCGCCGATCCTTTATGTCGCGCATCTGAAGCTTATGATTTCGGGAGCTATCATTTTCGTCAACGCCGCACGTCAGCCGTCGCGCGTCCTGTTGCTGTTACTGCTGCTGCTGACGCTCGCGCTGCTCGTAGGTTGCCGCCGGGATAGGCGGGACGCCGTGATGCCCGTGCCCGTGACAGTGCCGCCCGCCCTGGTTGACCCGTGGCGGAAAGCCGCGCTTGAGGTCGAGGAGGATCGAGGCGAGCCGGTGGGACGACAGGCGAAGGTCGAAGTTCCCGCCCAGTTGAAGCACTATGACAACCCGCGACGTTTCCTCGGGATTCAAGTCGCGGAGTGGCGCGAGCAGGGGTTGCAAACGCCGCACGACTTTGCCGACCTGATCACGCTCATCAGGAAGGGCGAGTTGGTCGAACTGCCCGCGCTCGGCCAGGACTACATCCTGTATGGCGTCGGCTATAGCGCCTCCGATGAACCGTTCACACACTATGACAAGGTTGCGGGCAAGAGCGTGACGCTCTACGCCACCGACGCCGAACTTGAGCAGGAGCAAGACCAGATCGCCGACTCGCTCAAGTTGCTCGAAGAGAATGTCACCAGTTTGAAGAACGAATTGAAGGCTGCGCCGAAGCGCGACCGTGCTCTGCGCACGCGGCTCCAATCGGAAGTCGTAGAAAACGAGCGCGCCGTGAAGGCTCTCAGGGAGAGGAAGAAGCTGCTCGATTCTTTTTACCGGAACGACGACGCGCGCCGCCTGCTCGCCGCCGAATATGAAACCATCAGCACGCTTGCGCGCGACTTCGGCGGGCGCGCCTATGACCTGCAAGACGCCACCCAGCGCAAAGCCCTCAAGGTGCGGCTCCTCAGCCATCTCCGCCCCGCCGCTTTGAAAGTGTTGGAGGAGGTCGCCAAAACATACAGGGACAAGTTCGGGCGACCTCTGGCCGTAACTTCCGTCGTGCGCCCGGACGAATACCAGAGGCTCTTGCGGGAGACAAACGCCAACGCCACGCTCATCGAAGTGCCGCCGCACACTACCGGACTCGCCTTCGATCTCTACTACCGCTACATGAATGCCGCCGAGCAGACTTTCATCATGTCCGAACTGGCGCGCCTACAAGACCAAGGCCGCATCGAAGTGCTCAGGGAGAACCGCGACCACTATCACGTCTTCGCCTTCGCCGACGGACGCCGCCCCGACGAAGACCTCATCGAGCAGACACTCAACGGCGAAGCGACGGCGCAACGACCTGCGCAGAAAAAAGAGGTCAAGGAAAAGGTCAAGGAAAAGAGTAAGGAAAAGGTCAGGGAGCGGGGTGCAGCCGCGAAGTCGAAAGGGTCGAAGGCCGCGAAGAAAAGCCGCCCCCGCCGCGCTTAACTTTACGACCGCGCTTATGCGGCCTCCCACACGGCGAGATGGAAAGGCGCGCGGCGTCGCCCGCGCCGTCGTGGTTGAAGGAGACGGACGCGTCCTTCGGCAATCCTCTGTCATATGGAGGGCGTCGAGCCGTGTGCGATAAAATAGTCTCGAAAGGGCGCGCCGCTTGAAACGTTCCTGTGCCCGGTTACGTTAAACCATCTTGGCTATATGGTCGCTTTAGCTTCACGCAAAAATAGGTAACTTTCAAACGATTAAATTCTCAAGGAGAAAGAGATGAGACTTGCATCCATGCGTCGCCTGAAAAATCTTGCCCTCATACTGCTACTTACCGGCCTGCCGGTTTACGCGCAGCAGTCAGCAAGTAAAAAGTTTGTCTTCACAACCAAATCGAACGAAGCCAGAGCGGCTGCCGAGCAGGCCATCAAGATGATCGAGTCTTTCCAGCCCGCCCCGGAGATTCTGCCCCTCGCGCAAAGAGCCGTCGCCGCCGACCCCGACTTCGCTTTCGGACACTACCTTCTCGCAACCTTCACGCCGCCGCCGCAACCGGGCGCGTCGCCCCAACCGGCCAACACTCCGAAGGCGCACATGGACAAAGCCCTCGAACTGTCGAAGCGAGCGTCTGACGGCGAGCGTCGTTATATCGAAGCGGTCGCGCTCGTGCGCGCGCAGAAGCCCGCCGACGCGCTCCCTCTGCTCAAGCAACTCGTCGCGGATTATCCGGAAGAGCGAATGGCGCGGATGATGCTCGGTCAGGTCTTGTTCAATCGCGGCGAGCTGCAAGAGGCGCGCACACATCTGGAGCGCGCTCTCGCTCTCGACAACAGCACACCGCGCGTCTACAACCTGCTCGGCAACTATCACCTGCTCCAGAGCGACTACGCCAGCGCGCGTGCGATGTACCAGCAGGCGTTGAAGCGAACCGTGAAAGGCACAGCCCCCTTCGGCCCGAGCTTCGGGTTGACCTACACCCACATCTACGAGGGGAACATCCCCGAAGCGTTGAAAGTCCTGACGCGTTTTCAGGATCAGTATGCGCGCACGAGCGGCGCGTCGGAGTTCCCGCCCGTCTTCATCTGGAATGCCATCGCGCGCCTGCACCTCGAAAACGGCCAGCCCGCCGAGGCGATCAAGTTTTACGAACGCGGCTACCAGACCGTGCCGGGGAGTAAACTGCCCGCCGAGGAGAAGATGATCTGGCAGGGACGCCTGCACCACGGGCGCGGACGCTCGCTCGCCAAACTCGGAAAGCACGAAGAGGCCTGGAAGGAGGCCGAACTGATCAAGAAGATGATTGACGAGAACCCTGAACGCGGCAAGCAGTTCATGCCCTCGTACCACTACATCGCGGGCTACCTGAGGCTCGAAGGCGGCGACCACGCGAAAGCCATCGAACACTTGAAGCAGGCCGATCAAACCGACCTCTTTCACAAGTTGCTGCTGGCACGTGCCTACGACCGTTCAGGCGACACGGCGAATGCGCAGAAACTTTATCGTGAGATCGTCGAGTCGAAACAGAACAACCTCGAACGCGCACTCGCCGTCCCGGAGGCGAAGAAGAAGCTGAAAGGCTGAGAGCCGCACGGTCAGCCGTTGAGTGGAAGCGAACAGCAGGAGCACGGCCTCTATTCAGGAGTCCGTGCTCCTGCATAGTTTCGGAAATCGGCTGTACGCACGTGGCTTGAATAAATCTTCCGCTGAAAGGACTGCCTGTAACCTGTCAGAAGCTGCTACATAGGTTCCTCTCAACACCGGCATCAGAAGCCTGCATCTAAAGCCCTGCATCGCCCGCCGCGCCCGGACATGAGCGTTGACATCGTATAGGCGCAACTGTACTCTCGATATGTGGCCTCGGCGAAGCGAGCCATCCCCGGTCATCCTCATCGGCAAAAACTTTTCACACGCGCCTTTGGATAGGCGATAAAAATAGCTCCCGACCAATTTCCGAGTTCGGTCGTGCGCCTGCGTCGTGCGCCTCTGCGTCGTTACGTCGTCGCCGCGCCGGACTTTGCCGGGTTGATTCGAGTGTGTTGCGGCTGATCGGAATTTTGTCTTGAAGGTAACAGATGATGAGCCAAGAGTTGACCAACTGCCATGAGGTGCTGGGGGTGGCCGGGGGAGCTTCGGCGCAGGAACTAAAAGTAGCGTATCGCGATCTGGCTAAGGTCTGGCACCCCGACAGATTCGCTCATGACCCACGACTGCAACAGAAGGCACAAGAGAAGTTGAAAGAGATCAACGAAGCCTACGAACAGTTGACCTCCGGCAAGATCAGATTCCAGAAGCGAACGTCACAAGAGGCGCAAACTCACGCGCCGGGTGGAAAACTGAGCAGATACTCGTCCGGGTTGAGGCGCGCGACGCGGCGACGAAACCGCCAACTGAAGTCCGGCCAGAGCGTTGAGTTGCGCCCTCTGGAATCGAGATACCAACTCGCGCAGCCTCCCGCCGTCCACACCGTCCCTTCCATTCTCCTCTGTACTTCCGCGACGAACCTCTTTTGTGCTTCTGCGCGCGGCTCGATGGCGCTCGCACCGTGTCGCCACGCGTGGCCGAGTGCGGCGACCACGTGCTCGATCTGCGCTTCGATCATGTAGACGACCGAGTTGTGTCCGAGTCCCGTGTTTGGTCCAAGCAGGATGAAGAGGTTGGGGAACCCCGTCACCGCCGTCCCCAGATGCGCCTGCGGACTCCCAGCCCACACCTCGGACAGTGTGCGCCCGTCGCGCCCGCGCACGTGTTTAGCGAGCGGCGGGTCTGTCACACGAAAGCCAGTGCCGAGTATGATCGCGTCAACCGCACGCTCCACTCCGCTGGAGTCCAGAATCGAATGCTCCCTCACTTCGGCAATCCCTTCCGTCACCACCTCGACGTTCGGGCGCACGAGCGACGGCAGGTAGTCGTTCGAGATGAGGATGCGCTTGCAACCGATGGCATAGGCGGGCACGAGCTTGGCGCGCAGCGTCTCGTCCGGCACGGAGCGTGCGAGGTGTCGCAGCGCGATTCGTTCGACGAGTCCTGCCAGACGGAAGTGACGGAAGGGCAGCAGGAAGAGTTCGCGGAAGAGATAGATTGCGGCGCGTGAGGCACGCTGCGTTAGTGGGAAGCGGCGAAACAGGCGACGCTCCCGTGCGCTGAGGGCACGGTCGCGCCTCGGTAATATCCACGGCGGCGTGCGCTGGAACAAGTGTAGCCGGGCGACCTTCGGCTGTATCTCCGGGACGAACTGGACGGCGGATGCGCCGGTGCCGACGACGGCTACGCGCCGTCCTGTCAGATCGTAATCGTGATCCCACCGCGCGGAGTGAAACGCTTTGCCACGGAAGTTTTCCAACCCCTTGATCCCCGGCACGTCCGGCTCGCTGAGCGCACCCGAAGCCATCACGAGCACGGAGGCCGTGTAGGTTCCCTGCGAGGTTTCGATGCGCCAGTGCTGCGCGGCCTCATTCCAGGCGGCTTCACGAACCTCGTGTCGGAAGCGAATGTGCGGCAGCAGTCCGAAGTCGCGCGCGCAGCGTTTGAGATACTCCCAGATTTCGGGCTGCGGCGAGAAACTGCGCGACCAGTCCGGGTTCGGCGCGAAGGAGAACGAGTAGAGGTGTGACTCGACATCGCAGGCGCAGCCCGGATAAGTGTTATCGCGCCACGTCCCGCCGACATCGCCCGCCCGCTCAAAAATAACCAAGTCCTCGACGCCCGCCTGCTTGAGACGTATGGCGAGTCCCAGACCGCCGAAGCCGCTGCCGATGATCGCCACCCGCGCTCCGTCGGCGTTCGCCGCATACTCCGAACTGTTATCGCTTTGAGACACAGCAAGCATCCTTCAAGTATTTGCTGCGAGCGTCTTTCAAATGTTTGCCGCAAGCGTTCGTTGATTGAATGACTTTCGCCTCAAGTGCGGATTCTGTTAAGCGAGCTTCGACGAGGGTAGAAACTCCCACCGGCCAACCAACGTCGTTTTGAGTATCGCCCGCAAGACCGGAACAGGAAAGTTTATCCACGTCAACGCGATGATGATACGACGATAGGTGCTCTTTCTGTCCACCCGAATCTCCAAGTACCCGCTGCCTTCCTTACAGGGTTCATTATCTCTGCCCGTGTGAAAAATGTCCGGCGACAGCAGAATGGAGTTGCTGCACTGTTTCACGTTAGGCGGAATAATAAGTAAGGTTATATTGATAGAACGGGTCAAGATGGTTATCCCCCTCTCGATTCCGGTGTGAGGCTACAGCCTACTCTCTCCAACAAGCATTTGACATCCGGAGGCAGCATCAATATTGTGCTGCGGTTCCACCCGCTGATGGAACCTGCTTTATGCGTCGGCTTCATCTTCAATATCTCTCAGAGGGAAAATACGACATGAACGCTTCGGGAATGACTTTTGTGCTGAGCGGGGTTTCGGCTGTTTTGGGGATGCCCTTTTTTCAATCCATCGTAGCCGATGGCAGCGTCAGGCAAGATGAACTTGACGGCACACGCGAAAATCTTTCGGCAATTGTTACGACTTTAAGGAGCACGCCGCCGGATAAAATAGAGGCGATGGTCGCTCAGTACAACGAGCAGCTCACAGCCTATCTTGATAAGTTCAATTCCGAGTGGGGCAGAATCAACTCAACGCCTTCAGGGACGCACAACTGATGGCCGGCTACGTTACGACGATCATGGCTAAGTCCGGACTCAAAGATTAGCTCGCGCTGAGCAGTGGCTTATTCTCTTTCGCGCGTAAGCCCCTGTTATCCCCGCCCGGGCATAACCTTCGCAGTGGCCGCCCTCACTACCCATTCAGACAGGTTCGCAATTCGGTAGTCTCTTAAATTGGATGTTGATAACTCGCCTCTCAATTCAGGTGTGGGGCGACGAACATTGTAGGCAGTTGTATGGAAACTCAAAGAACAGAATTGCTCAACCAGCTTCCGAAGCACGGTTGGAACGTGGTTAGTGTAGAAGAAGCTTATCTTGAGTGGTGGGCTGACGAGATGTGGCTGCTGGAGTCCGTGTGGTCGCCCGTCGGGAGTCGCGCTTACGTCACGTTTCTAGTCGATCCGCAAGCCCCTGCTGCGCGAAAGAAAGGTGAGTATGTCTGGGCGGCGAAGGCTTCTTCCGGCAAGCCGAACCAATGGCTCGGGGAAGAAGGTGAATTTACGTTGAGCTTAACGGCAGGCTGGAAGGAGGAGATGCCCGCTTTCTTCGAGCATCTGTCCGGGCTGCGCAATCAGAACGAAACGCCAGCTTCCTCGCCCGACGCCGCCCCATAATAGTCTGCACTTAAGCGCGAATAGCGTTCCCCGTCATTCGACAATTCTCAAGTCAGATGAATAGCACCCGGCATGTCTTGAGAGGTGCCGTGCGTCGCCGTCTTATAAGGCGTGTGCGATTCACACGCTCCCGCAGAAGTGTTTCTCGGAAATGTTTTCCGGACTTTATACATATCACGATGAAGGCGCATTTTTAGGGATTAAGGGAGAGGTGAGCGATGGCAGGTGAGGGCGAGGTGCTGCCCGTCGTTCACCCGGCGCGGGTGTTGACCGAGAGGCCGGTAAAGTGTGCTTCGCCGGAAACTCTTTCGCGTCTCCCGTCTCCAACCGGAAAGCATTGTGATGGAAATGGTCAGCCGCGTGACCCGGAGCGATAAGCCGGACAGTGGTTCTGCATTTCATAGGATTCCCCGACTACATTCTTAAGTTCCCCGTCTCGCCGCCCGCAAAGTTGTGAGGTCGCCCGGCCTGACCGTATCCGGGAAGACTGTTGACTGAAGGCAGGCGCGAGGCGGCTCACACGCCCTGCCGCGCTCTGGACTTAAAGGCTCATAAACTCTGCGCCTCTCGGTCGTCAGCCCGTGCGTCCGGGTCGTGCTGCGGTTTCCGGCGAGCATTTTCTTGAACGCGACGATGGCAAAGGAGCTACCACCATGGAAGAGAAGAAGAGATGGACTGTGATGGTTTACCTGGCGGGCGATAACAACCTGAGCGAAGAGTGCATCTACGCGCTGAAGGAGCTAAAGAAGGTCGGCACCAAGAAGCAGGATGGGACGCCGGAAGTTAGGGTGGCGGGCGAATCGGACAGGCAAAGGCTCGCGCGACGTTCCAACGAGCCTCGCAACGTTAACGTCATCGCGCAGTTCGACCCGAGCGGGCGCGGTAACCAGACACGTCGCTTCCACGTGGGCGACGAAGACGTTGAAGGGGGCATAGAGGATGATGTCGTGAAAGTGCTCCGGGAGGAAACCGATACGGGCGCGGGCGCGTGCCTGCTCGACTTCCTGCTCTTCTGCATCAAGAATTTTCCCGCAGACTATTACATGGTGGTGCTGGCCGGACACGGCACCGGCACGGATCAGGACTTTTTCCTACGCGACGAAGGCCGCCCCTTCTCGCTCATCCCCTCATCGCTCAGCATTCCCGATTTGCAGGGCGTCTTTCAGGACGAGCAACTGACGAAGGCTCTCGGCAAAAAGCGCATCAACATTCTCGGCTTCGATGCCTGCCTGATGGGTATGACGGAGGTGTGCTACCAACTGCGCGACTCCGTGGTTGACCTGATGATCGGCTCCGAAGGGTTCAGCCCCACCGCCGGATGGCCGTATCACCGCGTTCTGCGAGTTCTCAACGACTGCTCAAGCATCGCGCCCAACCGGTTCGCACGCAAAATCGTGAGGCGCTTCACGCGCTTCTACCGCAACTACGAGTTCGGCGGGCTGTCCGTAGATCAATCGGTGCTGCGGGTGGCTAATATTCGGAGGCTGAAAGACAAGGTGGAAGAGTTGACGGATGTTCTCATCAGTAAATTAAAGGAAGACCACGAGACTAAGAGGGAAGGATCGGAGAAGACTGAGGGTAGAGGTTACGACTTTCCCCGCCCGCGCTTCATAGACGCCATCATCATGTCTCACTGGGAGGCACAGTCGTACAACGGGGAACAGTTCGTAGACCTCTTCGACTTCTGCGACATCCTGCGACGACGCTATGACAGTAAGTTTGAGGTTGATGAGCATGAGAAGTATTGGGCTGACAGGGTGGGCGCAGCTTGCGAGCAGGTGATGTGCGCCATTGTGGGTCCAAATCATCCAAGGCTGGGGGAGTCGGCCTGCGAAAATATGAGCGACGGCGAGGCCGTCGTATTGAAGACATGCTACAACGGCCCCACCTTCCAGTTCTCCTACGGCCTCTCGATCTATTTTCCGTGGTCGGCTACCGAGTTTGCCAACCACTACTTTCATGATGACGACCGGCAGGCTGTACGGGCGGGGCAGGTGGCTCCGCATAGCCATCTGGACTTCCCCATACGCTCAGGCTGGGGTAAGTTCCTCCAACTATATTTTGAAGCCACGATTCTTCGCACCCCCCGTCAAGACGATAATCGCCTCAATGAGGACGTACGTTCAGGGCCGCCCGTCAGCAAGGGACCAACCGCTCCCGTGCACAGCATGAGGAACCCGCCGCGCCATTACTACCCGAGTGAATGCCTCAAGGATAAAAAAACCAATCAGGAGGAACGAAGGCCGCAGCAACAGCAACAACAGCAACAACAGCAACAACAGCAACAACA
>DASWNS010000225.1:0-1675 GCA_036399115.1 Pyrinomonadaceae bacterium
AGACGCGACTCACGTTCCCACGCGACCGTCGCAGGCGAAAGCAGACGCGGCTGGCTCAACCGTATTCTTATAATTTAGTTGCATTTTCCCATTGGCTTTGACTTGCGCGGCGCGTGTGGGTTAGCTTGTCAACGTTCCCATTTAAACCCCTTTTGAATATTGGCAGAGTGTCGGCGGCGCGTCGTTTCGCGGCGCGCGGGCGGCTCTCTTTTTACCACGAACAACAGGGAGGATATTGACTCATGAAACGAAACCTCGCGTACACGGCGGCCACGCTGGCTCTCGCCGTGACGGCTATGCTCGCGCCGTTCAACATCGCTCCGGTGAAAGCCGGTCAGGGGCAGACTACGCAGGCGTGTGAAGACTGCAAGGCCGCGGCTCAAGGCCGCCTGTCGGCCTGCGACTTCACGGCGAGAAACGACAACGACCGTCGCACCACGCGCGGTCAGTGTGTCAAACAGTTCGAGGCGGAAGTCAGGGAGTGTCCCTGCCCGCCGGGACACAACAACCCTAACAGCACACCGCGCTAAGTTGCCCGGCAGGATCAACGATTGAGAGGGTGATGTTCGAGAGATCGAACGTCGCCCTCTTTATTTTAGGCGCGGGCGGGCGTTAGACTGTCGGCGACTTGAATATGAGACTCCCGCTATTCCCCCACACGCTCGAACCGCGACGCATCGAAAGAGTCTGCTGGCTGGTTGCCGCCGCGCTCGGCTTTTTGCAGGCGTGGGGCAGGCGTCACAACAGCAACGACGGGCTGGCCTACATGGGCGCGGACGGCATCTCCTATCTCGACATCGGCGACGCTTACTGGCGCGGCGACTGGCAGGCCGCCATCAACGCCATGTGGAGTCCCTTCTATTCATGGCTGACGGGTCTGGCGCTTCGTCTCATCCAGCCCACGCCCTACTGGGAGTTCACCGTCGTCCAACTGCTGAACTTCTCGATCTACCTCTTCGCGCTCTTCGCCTTCGCCCTCTTCCTGCGCGAACTCGAACGCTTCCGCGATAGCCGGACGAAAGAGGCCGCACACTTCGACGCTCTCACGTCAGACGCCGATGCTCAAGCAATAGACGGCGACGCTCAAAACGGCTCGCACACGTTGCCCGCGTGGGCTTGGCTCGCGTTTGCTTACGCGCTCTTCGTCTGGACTTCGCTCTCGATGAACCGCGTGGCGCGCACGAGTCCTGACGTGCTCGTCTCCGCGTTAGTCTTCAACGCCTCCGCCCTCTTGCTGCGTATCCGCATGCGCCGCGCCGGATGGCTCACCTTCGCTCTCTTCGGCCTGACGCTCGGCGTCGGTTACCTGTCGAAGACGTTCATGTTCCCGCTCGCCTTCGTCTTTCTCGCCGTGAGCCTGTTCGCTGGCGGCAACGTGCGCCGCGCCGTGCCGCGCGTCGCGCTCGCGCTCTTCGTCTTCCTCGCCGTGTCCGCGCCTTTCGTCGTCGCCCTCTCGCGCGCCAAGCATCGCCTCACGATTGGCGACACGGCACGGCTCAACTACGCCTGGCACGTCAACCGCACCACGCCCTTTATCCACTGGCAGGGCGACGCTGCGGGCGCGACCGGCACGCCCACGCACCCCACGCGCAAACTCTTCGATTCGCCCGCCGTCTACGAATTCGCCGCGCCCGTCTCCGGCACGTACCCGCCGTGGTACGACCCGACTTACTGG
>DASWNS010000226.1:0-18988 GCA_036399115.1 Pyrinomonadaceae bacterium
ACCCTCCCGCCAGCATCGCATCCACCACGGGCGCGAACAGCACCGCCTCCTGCAATTGCCGCCCCCAGTAGCCCGCGTCAAACTCCGTCCCGACGCAGGCACTCCCGCTCAGTGTAGAAAAGATTGGAATCAAGGCGCGGCGCGCTTCGAGGTCAACCAGAGAGGCTTCCAGTTCGTCTCCAAACTCCTTCATCTGCGGGCTGTGGAAGGCGTAGTCGCCGCGTAACTCCTGAGCCTGTAGTCCTCGCGCGCGCAGGGCTTTGACGATGTCAACGAGCGCCGCGCTCTCGCCGGAGAGGACGCACGAGCGGGGTGCGTTGTGCGCCGCCACCGTCAGGCGGTTCTGATAGTCTGCGAGAAAAGGCGCGACCTCCACAGGGTGAAGTGCCACCGCCGCCATCTTTCCTCCGCCGGTCGCACGCTGCATCAGACGGCTGCGATGGAAGACGACGCGGACTGCGTCTTCCAAACTCAACGCCCCCGCGACATGAGCCGCCGCCACCTCGCCGACACTATGCCCGACGACGGCCTCCGGCTTGATGCCCCACGACTGCCACAGCGCCGCCAGCCCGACCTGCAACGCGAACAGGCATGGCTGCGCCACTTCGGTGTCGGCCATTCGTGACTGCTGCTCGGTTTCGGCCAGCAACTCGTCGAGCAGCGACCAACCGGCGACGCGCGCGAACAACTCGTCACACCGCTCCAGAGTTTGACGAAATACTTTCTCATCGCGCCACAACTGGCGTCCCATCGCCCACCACTGCGGCCCCTGTCCGGCGAAGACGAAAGCGAGCGACGCGCGCCGGTTGTGTGTCACGTGCCCCGTGGAGATTGCCGGATGAGGCGTGTTGGCAAGGAAGCTTTCGAGCCGCTCCGCGAAATCTTCGCGCGAGGTTCCGACGAGGGTTAGACGATGTTCGTGGTGTGTGCGCCGCACAGCCGCCGTATGGCAGATGTCGCGCAGCGAGGCGGTGTTGGCTTCGTCAAGCAGGAATCGCCGGTAGGCTTCTGCCAGAGCGCGCAACGCGTCAGGCGCGCGGGCGGAGAGGGGCAGGAGATAGGCTGCGTCCGTTGAAGTTTGTGTTTCGACAGAGAGCGCGCGCTCCGTTTCCGGGTCTGCGCCGACGTGTGGAGCTTCACTTACGGGCGGGGCTTCGCTGACGATCAGGTGAGCATTGGTTCCGCCGAAGCCGAAGGCATTCACCCCGACCAAGGCCGGACTTATTCCTTCCGGCCACGGAGCCAGAGACTGTTGGACGCGCAGGGGCAGTTCTGCGAAAGGAATATGCGGATTGGGGTTTTGATAGTGGAGACTCGGAGGAATCTCACGATGCTTGAGCATCAGCACCACCTTCATTAGCCCCGCGACTCCGGCTGCCGCTTCGAGGTGCCCGATATTGCTCTTGATTGAGCCGACGGCGCAGAAGTCTCCCTCAGGCCGGTCGGTGGAGAGCACCGCGCCGAGCGCCTGAGCCTCAATCGGGTCGCCGAGTGAAGTTCCGGTGCCGTGCGCCTCCACGTATGAGATGTGCGCGGGCGAGACTCCGGCCTGCACGCACGCCTCGCGTATGAGCGCCTCCTGTGCCCAGCGATTCGGCGCCGTCAGCCCGTTGCTGCGCCCGTCCTGATTGACCGCGCCGCCTTTGATGACGGCATGAATCGGGTCGCCGTCGGCCAGCGCCCGCGAGAGAAGTTTCAGCACGACGACGCCCGCCCCCTCGCTCCGCACCAGCCCGTCGGCGCGTGAGTCGAAAGTTTTACAGCGTCCGTCGCGTGCGAGGAGTCCGGCCTTGGCGTACCAGATGGTTCCTTCCGGCGAAAGAATCAGATTCGCGCCCCCGGCGATGGCGAGCGTGGACTCGCCCCTCCACAAACTTTGACACGCCAGATGCGTCGCCACGAGCGACGACGAACAAGCGGTGTCGATGGACATGCTCGGCCCGCGAAAATCGAAGAAGTGCGAGATACGGTTGGAAGCGATACATCTGGCGTGGCCGGTGACGGTGTAAAAGTTGACGAGCAGCGGGTCGTTCATCGGCGTGTCGGCGTAATCGCTGCCCATGATGCCGACGAAGACTCCGGTGGGACTGCCAGCCAGTTTTCCCGGCACCTGCCCGGCATCCTCCAACGCTTCCCACGTCACTTCCATTAAGAGACGCTGCTGCGGGTCGAGATGTATGGCCTCGCGCGGTGATACTCTGAAAAAGTGAGCGTCGAAGTGATCGATCTGTTCGAGGAAGCCGCCCCAGCGTGTGTTCATCTTGCCGGGCACGGTCGCGTCTTCATCATAGAAACGATCAACGTCCCAACGGTTCGCGGGAATCTCCGTGACGGCATCCACGCCCTCGCGTAACAACTGCCACAATTCCGCCGGACTGTTCGCGCCCGGATAGCGACAGGCCATCCCGATGATAGCGATTGGCTCGGTCAGTTGTCCGCCGGAGGCAGAACGTGCCGGATCGTTTGGAATATTCTTCATGCTCATCTAACTCCTTTGTTGGAACCCCTTGCTCCAGTGCTCTAGCCTCTCCGCTCATGCATCGCGGTTGACGCTTTGTGACCGCGCGAGTTGCAGGGGCACGACGGAGAACAAACGCTCCTCTTCATAGAGCCGCTCCAACTCTTCCGCCACTCGCTCCTCGTGTTCTGCGGGTAACACCCTGCGCCGCTCTCCCAACCGCACCAGCAATCGCTCCAGACTCAACACCAGCCAGTCCCCGCGCCCGAAGAACTCGCCCAACGTCTCACGATTATGCAGCCATAGATGCACACAGCAGGCCGCCGCTTCCAGCAGGCAATATCTCTCCGCCTGCTCGAACATCTCCGGCGCACGGCTGTAGTTGTTGCCCAACTGTGCGGCGAGCGCGCGGTGCTCGTCATCGGCGGCCTGTCGCTGCGCCAGCACTCGCCCGGTCTGTGCAATCAGGCATTGCAGCAACGGGTCTGCGTCCGGTGTGTGCGGAGAAAGAAGACGAAGTTGTGACAGAGCGAGGTCGAGGCCATTGAGGATGTCGTCGCGTCCGCGAGTATAGAGGCTCAGCCCGTCGGGATTGAAGTCGGCCAGCGGGTGTCGCAGGTCGAAGATGGAGGCCAGCCGCATTGAAAGTTCGGCAGCGTCAGTATCAGCCTGCGGAGCGGTGCGCGCGCGATGTTGCGCGAGATCGCGCAGGTGCACGCCGATGGTTGTTAAGTTAAGCAGTGTCCCGGTGTGGAAGATGCTCAATACCTTGTTGTCCCGGAGCAACTTCTGGAAGATGCCGTGCCAGTGCCCTTCTCGCAAGTAATGGCGCGCACCCAGCACCACTCCCAGCCGCTCTATCGTCTCCTCCAAACTCTGCGGCACGTAATACTTCACCACTGCCGAATACAGACGCATCTGCTCCGGCGTCTGGTGCATGGCTCTGGCGCAGGCCGTCGTCAGGCAGTCGCCGATCAGCAGGTCGAGGAAGGCTTCGACGAGTGTGCGTCGTGCTTGCGGCAGGGCGGCGACGCGTGTGCCGTAGAGAGCGCGTGTGCGTGCGAAGTCGAGCGTGGAGCGCAGGGCGGTGTCGGCTGCGCCGAGCGCGAGGGCGGGAATGATGATGCGCGTTAGTTGAAAGGCTTTGAGCGTCTGTTCCAGCGCGGAGCCTTCCCTGCCGATCAACGAGTCCTCGCTCACGAAACTCTCCCTGAAGCATATGCCGCTAAAGTCCACGCCCCTGACGCCGAGGGTTTTGATTCGCGGCAGATGTTCGAAAGAGGACGGGTCGAGCGCACGCTTGTCTACCAGAAACAGGGAGAATCCGCGTGGTCCACCACTCTCGGCTGTTCTGGCAAAGACGGTCAGCCCCACGCCACGCGTAGCATTGTTAACGAGCCACTTTTCGCCGGAGAGTCGATAGCCGCCCGCCACCCTGACGGCTTTCACGTCCGTCGCCAGCACGTCTCCCCCGTGCGCCTTCTCGTGATATGCGAGGGCTACCTGCTTTCCCTCCATGACGATTCCGGCAAGCCACTTCCGCTGCTCCGGCGAGCCGCCAGTCCAAACATTCACCGTGCCGAGAAAGGACTTAGCGTGCGCCACTATCACGCTCAGATTGCGTCGCGCGACGACACGCAAGAGGGAGATCAACTCTTCGTAGGAACGCAGCCGCCCGCCCCACTGCACCGGCACGTAGAAGTCCGGCAACCCCCACGCATCCAACAACGCACAGGCTTGCTCTGGATACTCTTCTCCTTCATCAAGCGCCACGGCCTGCGCGAACGAGAAACCGTTGCGCCCGTCCTGCGGGTCGCCCAGGTATCCTTCAAGTTCTTCGGCCATGCCGTATTGCTCCGGTATATGCATCGCTTCTCTCGCTGCTTCTCTCGCCCTGTCTCGCTCCTTAACTTTTCTCGCACCTTACCTGTTGGCCGCCGCGTCGCCTGCTGCTTCCGCGCTCAGGTGGCGGGAAAGTATCTCGATGGTCGGGAAGTCCCAGAGCAGGGTCGCCGGAAGCGGACGCCGAAGGAAGTCCTCAAGGTCGCCGGACAGGCTCACCGCGTCTATTGAGTTAAGACCGAAATTGGCGAAAGGCTCATGCACGTCCACCTCTTCGGGACTCACCCTCATCAACTCCGCAAGTCTTGAGATCAGCCAACTCTGTATCTCTTCAAGGCTCGCGCCCTTCTGCGCGCCCGCCGCTCCGGCAGAGCGCCCGTCGCCATCCACAGTTCCCATCTTTGAACCTCCAAAACCGAAAATATGATTACTACAAATTCGCTGCCCCGTGCCTTCAACGCACCACAGATAACGACCGTCAGTTGTGCGACGCGAGTTGCAGGGGCACGACGGAGAACAAACGCTCATCCTCATAAAGCCGCTCCAACTCTTCCGCTACGCGCTCCTCGTGTTCCGCCGGTAACACCCTGCGCCGCTCTCCCAACCGCACCAGCAATCGCTCCAGACTCAACACCAGCCAGTCCCCGCGCTCGAAGAACTCGCCCAGCGTCTCACGATTATGCAGCCATAGATGCACACAGCAGGCCGCCGCTTCCAGCAGGCAATATCTCTCCGCCTGCTCGAACATCTCCGGCGCGCGGCTGTAGTTGTTGCCCAACTGTGCGGCGAGCGCGCGGTGCTCGTCATCGGCGGCCTGTCGCTGCGCCAGCACTCGCCCGGTCTGTGCAATCAGGCATTGCAGCAGCGGGTCTGCGTCCGGTGTGTGCGGAGAAAGAAGACGAAGTTGTGACAGAGCGAGGTCGAGGCCATTGAGGATGTCGTCGCGTCCGCGAGTATAGAGGCTCAGCCCGTCGGGATTGAAGTCGGCCAGCGGGTGTTGCAGGTCGAAGATGGACGCCAACCGCGCCGGAAGTTCGGCGGAGATAGCATCGTTAGTCTGCGAAGCGGTGTGTGCGCGATGCTGCGCCAGATCGCGCAGGTGCACGCCGATGGTTGTCAGGTTCAGCGCGGCATTGAAATGATACCTGACGACCACGTTGTCCCTGAGCAACTTCTGGAAGATGCCGTGCCAGTGCCCTTCTCGCAAGTAATGGCGCGCACCCAGCACCACCCCCAGCCGCTCTATCGTCTCCTCCAAACTCTGCGGCACGTAATACTTCACCACCGCCGAATACAGACGCATCTGCTCCGGTGTCTGGTGCATGGCTCTGGCGCAGGCCGTCGTCAGGCAATCGCCGATTAGCAGGTCGAGGAAGGCTTCGACGAGTGTGCGCCGCGCCTGTGGCAGGGCGGCGACGCGTGTGCCGTAGAGAGCGCGTGTGCGTGCAAAGTCGAGCGTGGAGCGCAGGGCGGTGTCGGCTGCGCCGAGCGCGAGGGCGGGGATGATGATGCGCGTTAGTTGAAAAGCTTTGAGCGTCTGTTCCAGCGCGGAGCCTTCCCTGCCGATCAACGAGTCATCGTCCACGAAACTTTCTTTGAACCTGATGCCGCTGACATGTGCGCCCCTGACGCCGAGGGTCTTGATTCGCGGCAGATGTTCGAAAGAGGACGGGTCGAGCGCACGCTTGTCTACTAAGAACAGAGATAGGCTGCGCGGTCCGGCTTCGTCTCTGGTGCGCGCGATGACCGTCAACGCGACGCAGCGCACAGCATTGCCGATCAACCACTTTTCACCCGATAGTTGATAGCCGCCCGCCACCCTGACGGCTTTTACATCCGTCGCCAGGAAGTCTCCCCCGTGCGCCTTCTCGTTGTAGGCGAGAATGATCTGCTGTCTGCCCTTTAGAAGTTGCGCCACCTTCTGTTTTTGCCTGTCCGTACCACCCGCCCACGTCGCCGCCGAGCCGAGCAGTGACAGGATGCTATAAGCAAATCCGACAGTGAAATCCCGCCGCGCGACGACACGCAAGAGGGAGATCAACTCTTCATAGGAACGCAGCCGCCCGCCCCACTGCACCGGCACATAAAAGTCCGGCAATCCCCACGCGTCCAACAACGCACAGGCTTGCTCCGGATACTCTTCTCCTTCGTCGAGCGCCACGGCCTGCGCGAACGAGAAACCGTTGCGCCCGTCCTGCGGGTCGCCCAGGTATCGCTCAAGTTCTTCGGCTGCGCCGTATTGCTCCGGTATATGCATCACTTCTCTCGCTGCTTAACTTCTCTCTCGCCGCTTATTTTGTTGCTTAAGTTCGCTCGTCGCTTAGCGGGTGGCCGCCGCGTCGCCCGTTGCCGTGGAGGTCTTTCAAAACTTATTAATGGACTCCCGAAACTGAAAATGTCTCACAGACAACTCCTCTGCGCTGTGCCTTCGTCGCGCTGTGCATACGGCATTGGCAGTCAGTCGTCAGTTGCGCGGCGCGAGTTGAAAAGGTACGAGGGAGAACAAACGCTCCTCCTCATAGAGTCGCTGCATCTCCTCCGCCACGCGCTCCTCGTGTTCTGCGGGCAACACCCTGCGTCGCTCTCCCAGCCGCACCAGCAACCGTTCCAGACTCAACACCAGCCAGTCGCCGCGCCCGAAGAACCCGCCCAACGTCTCGCGGTTATAAACCCACAGGTGCACACAGCAGGCCGCCGCTTCCAGCAGGCAATATCTCTCCGCCTGCTCGAACATCTCCGGCGACTTGTTGAAGCCGCTATCCCTGAGCGATGCCGTAATGAACTCACGCTGGCTCTCGACTTCGGACAGGATCGCCCGCGCACGGCTTTCGATCAGCGCGAGGGTTGCGCCGTCTCCCGTCTCTTTCGGCTCGATAGACGAAAGTTTTTCGAGCGAGAGTGCGAACCCCTGTAGGATGGAATCACGCCCGCGATTGTGCAGCGTGAGCGCGGCAGGATCGAAGTCCGGCAGCGGCTCCGTCAACGAAAAGATGCGTGCGAGTTGATTCGATAGCTCGGCCTCTCTCTCCTGCGTGGATTGGCTGCCGCGTGTGAGATGTCCGAGTTGGATAGCGATAGCATGGAGGTTAACGACGGTGCTGCCGTCGAAGAGACTCAGAATGGCGTTGTCCCTGTAGACTTTTTGAAAGATGCCCTCGCAATGTTCCTGCCGGAGATACTGGCGCGCGCCTAAGACGATTGACAGGCTCTTGAGAAGTTTCTCAACCATCGTCGGCACCAGATACTTGCTGATGGAAGAGCGCAGGCTCATCTGTTCCGGTTCGACATGTATGGAACGCGCGGAGGCGACGGTCAGACATTCGCAAATCAAGAGGTCTATGAAGGCATCGCAGAGAAGGCGGCGCGCGTGTGGGATGGCAAACACCGAATCGCCGTAGAGCTTGCGCGCCAGTGCAAACTCCAACGCCACGCGCAAGGCTGTGTCGGCGGCTCCGAGCGACAGGCCGGTGATGACGGTGCGCGTGAGTTGGAAGGCTTTGAGCATGATCTCCAGCCCTGCCCCGACCTGACCGATGACGGAATCTGCGGGCAGGAAAGTGTTCTCGAATCTGATGCCGCTGATGTCTGCGCCCCTGATGCCGTGCGTCTTAATCTTCGGGAGCGTCCGGTAGGTCGAGCGTGCGCCGTCGCTTTTCTCCAGGAGAAAGAGGGAGAAGCCGCGCGGGTCTGAGGCGGTGCCGGTTCTGGCAAAGACCGTCAGCGTGCGGGCGCGCGTCGCGTTGTTGATAAGCCACTTCTCGCCGCTCAACTTATAACCGCCCGCGATGCTCCCGGCTTCCACTTCCGAGGCCAGCAGGTCGCTGCCGTGTGATCGCTCCGTCAGCGCGAGGGCGACTTGCGCGTCGCTCCTGATAATCTCCGCGAGCCGCTGCTGCTGCTCCGGCGAGCCTCCGACCCACGTGGCGATGGCTCCGAGATAGGTCTTGCCGTGGGCGATGGCGACGGTCAGGTCGCGTCGCGCGATGACGCGCAGCACGTTGATGAACTCCTCGAAAGATGCCAACTTTCCTCCGAGCGTCGAAGGGATGTAATAGTCCGAGACTTTGAGCGCGTCGAGCAGTTGACAGGCTTGCGCCGGATACTCCTCGCGTTCGTCGAGCGCGACGGCGTTCTTGAAGGAGAAGGCGTTCTCCGGCGCGAACGGATCGCCGAAAAGGCGTTCGAGCGTTTCCGCCGCGCGGTGTTGTGGGAAAGTCTGTGTCTGCATCATTCGGAGAAAAAGGTTTCGCTGCTCAATTAAACGGAAGACGTTCGAGCCTGCCCGTCAGATAAGCCTGACGACATGCCTGACGCCTGATCTTGCCGCTCGAAGTCTTCGGGATGCCCCCGACCTTGAGCCACACCAACTCATGCACATGAAGCCCGAAATAATCGGCGATAGCCCGCTGCACGCCGGTCTTCAACAGTTTCCACTCCTCAGCCGCGAAGTGTCTGGAGGCTGCGCCCGCCGTCTCCCCCGTCGGCGCGGTGCGCTTGTAACGCTGGTCAACCTCCGCCGCGATGACCAGACTTTCTTCACCTTCAAACTCGACGGAGAATGCCGCCACGCATCCGGAACGCAGCGAGGGGTGACACTGTTCGACGGTTAGTTCGATGTCCTGCGGGTAGTGATTGCGCCCGCCGATGATGATCAGGTCTTTGAGGCGTCCGGTGATGAACAACTCCCCATCCTTGATGAAACCCAGATCGCCCGTGCGGAGAAAGGGTCCCTGTCCCGTGTCCGAGAGATGCGCTTTAAAGGTCTGCTCGGTCAACTCCGGACGGTTCCAGTAGCCTTGCGCCACGCCCGCGCCCGACACCCAGACTTCGCCCACGCTCCCCTTCGGACATTCCCTCAGGCTCGCAGGCTCGACTATGACGGCGCGTGTTCCGAGCGACACGTCGCCGCTGCCGACGAGCGTTCTGACGTTCTGCGCGCCGGGCGCGGCGGTGGAGGCTTCGACGAGGAGATTTTCTTCCAGCGGCGCGGCCTCCAGTTTGCAGGTCACGGGAGGCTTCGCACCTTTGCCGCCCGACACCTTGAGCGTGGCTTCGGCCAGACCGTAGGCCGGATAAAACGCATCCCAGCGGAAGCCGCACTCCTCGAAGCTCGCGGCGAATCTCCGTAGAGTCTCCTCCCGAATCGGTTCCGCGCCGTTATAAGCCACGCGCCAGCAGCTAAGGTCCAGACCGCCGCGCTGTTCGGGGCGAATCTTGTTCACGCAGTGTTCGTAAGCGAAGTTGGGACCGCCGCTGTGCGTCGCACGGTAACGGGAGATGGCCTGTAGCCAACGCAGCGGGCGTTGGAGGAAGGCGACCGACGGCATCAGGTAACACGTGAAGCCAGCATAGAGCGGCTGCATGATGCCGTCGATCAATCCCATGTCGTGATAAGCGGGGAGCCACGTAACGGAGATGCTCTCCGGCGTGTGCTCGAATCCGTAGTGAATGTAAGCGGAGTTCTCCAACAGGTTTCGATGACTGACCATGACGCCTTTCGGGGCGTTCGTGGAGCCGGAGGTGTACTGTAGAAACGCGAGGCCGTCCGCGTCCGGCTCCGGTTCGTTCCAGTCTTCCGCACGCCCATGCTCGATCTCGTCGGTCGCCAGCCATCTCAGGTGTTTGAAGTCTTCGGTGCGGGCGAAGAGCGGCGCAACTTTCGCAAGGATGCCGGTCGTCGTCAGCACAAATTTCGCCTGCGAGTCGGCGAGAATGGAGTGCAACCTCGGCAGCGTTATTTCAGGACGCGCAGGGTGCGGCGGGTAGGCCGGAACGGCGACCACGCCGCTGTAGAGGCAGCCGAAGAAGGCGGCCACGAAGTCGAGTCCCGGCGGGTAGAGCAGCAGCGCGCGCTCGCCCCGCGCCTGCAAACTACAGAGGGTCGCGCCGATGCCGCGCGCGAGCAGATCAAGCCCGCTATAAGTGACGCGGGCTTGTTCCTGCTCTCCGTCGCCGAGATACACGTAGGCTGTGCGCGCCGGTTGGTCTGACGCGCGCAGGCGCAGAAAGCCGTCAATGGTGGAGGGTTGGAGTTTCAATTCGACTCGACCTTAAGTGTCAGTTTGCAAACCGCTGTCTACTCGTATTTCAGTGCCCGCAGCGGATCAATTTTGGTAGCCCTGCGCGCCGGAATGTAAGTCGCCAGTAAAGCGATCACCACCTGAAAGAGCGTGATCGCGGCGAAGGTAGTGAGGTCGGTGGCGCTCACTCCGTAGAGCAGTCCGGCGAGAAAGCGCGTCGCGGCAAAGGCCACCACGAGGCCGACGCCCAATCCGATCAGGGTGAGCAGCATGCCTTGTTTAAGCACCAGTTTGAGCACGTCGCCGCGCTGCGCGCCGAGCGCCATGCGGATGCCGATCTCGCGCGTCCGGTTGCTGACCGAGTAAGCCATCACTGCGTATAGACCTATCGTGGCGAGCAGCAGCGCGAGCAGGCTGAAGATACTCAGGAGCACGGCGGCCAACTTTTGCTGGATGAGCACGGTTCCGAGCGCGTCCTTCATGGTGATGATGCGCGCGGGAATAGTCTTATCGAGCGTCGCCACTTCCTGCCGGAGGGCTGGCAGCAGCGTCCCCATGGCTCCGTTAGACTTGGCGAAAACTGTCATCCTCGCGGAGTAGCTCTGCTGGAACGGCAGGTAGAAGTATGGAATCGGCTCCTCTTTCAGGTTGTAGTACTTGGTGTTTTTCACGAGGCCGACGATCTCTATCGGCGCCTTGCCCCCGACGAGGCTGAACTGCTGGCCGATAGGGTTCTTGTCCGGCCAATAGCGGCGCGCCATCGCCTCGTTGATGATGCAGACGCCGGGTGCGGTCTTTGTATCGAAATCGGTGAAGTCGCGCCCCTGCACGAACGGAACCGACATGACCTGAAAGAAGTTGCGCCCGACGATGTTGAAATCAACCGCCAACTGCGTGTTGGGCGGCGGCTCGTAGCCCGGAATCTTAACGGCCATCTGCTGCATCCCGCCGCCGCTGAGCGGCACGACGTAGGCGAGGCTGGCCGTTTCCACACCCGGCAGTTGGCTGACGCGCTCCATGAGTTGCTGGTAATAACGCTGTCCGTTTTCGCGGTCGTAACCTTGCAGTCCCACGTCCGTAGAGACGATTGCCAGTTTCTCCGGCTCGAAACCGGGGTTGCTGTTCTGCGCATTCTGGAGGCTGCGCAGGAAGAGTCCGGCGCAGATCAGCAGGATGAGCGAAATGGCGACCTGACCGACCACCAGCAGATTGCGCAGCCGCGACTTCTTATAGCCCTGCCCCGATCCCTCGTCCTTGAGCGCCGGGATGAGGTCGGTCTTGGTGGTCTGGATGGCCGGAGCGAGGCCGAAGATGATGCCCGTCAAGACCGAGACGAGCAGAGCAAAAATGTAGACTTGCCGGTTCAGGCTGAGGTCGAAGGAGACGGGAATCGAGGTGGGCGGAACCAGATTCAGGAGCAGCTTGGTGGAGATGAAAGCGATCAACAGCCCGACGAGTCCGCCGAGCAGGGAGAAGAGCACGCTCTCCGTCAACAACTGCTGCATGAGCCGCGTCCTCGTCGCGCCGAGCGCCTGACGAATGCCGATCTCCTTGTGTCTCGCCAGAGCGCGCGCGAGCATCAGATTTGCGACGTTGAAGCAGGCGATTAACAGCACCAGAAACACGACCGCCATCAGCAGCCAGAGCACGCCGGACATGTTCTTTTTGATTCCGGTCGAACCTTCTCCGAGCGGCACGACGGTTGGCGTGGTCGCCTTATTCGTGCCGGGATGCTCCTGCGCCAGACGGTTATAAATACCCTGCAATCCGGCTTCGGCCTGTTCCCGGCTGACGCCGGGCTTGACCCTCCCGAGGACGTTGAGCCAACGCGCGCCGCGATCCGTGAGGCGGTCTGATCCGGGCAGCACACGCTTCTGCATCATCAGCGGGAACCAGATGTCGGGCGCGAGTCCGATGATCGTCCCGATGAAACCTTCGGGCGCTACGCCGATAATATTGAAACTTTGCGAGTTGACGATGATGGTCTTCCCGACGATGTCGGGCGCGCTGCCGAAAGCGCGTCGCCACAGGGAGTGGCTGATAACTACGACCGGATGAGAATTAGGGGTTTGATCTTCTTCCGCAGAGAAGCCGCGTCCAATCACCGGCTTCACGTCGAGGGTGTTGAAGTAGTTGCCGCTGACGATGGCGCTCGCCACGATCTCGTTGTTCCCGCCGTTGCTCAGGCTGACGGGTGTGACCCGCTGCGCGATCATCCCTGAGAACACCTGATTGCCGTCGCGATAATCTACATAATCAGGATAAGAGACAGCCCCGAAGCGTAGACCCGGCGAACTCGTATAAACTTCGAAGAGTTGCTTCTCCTCCGCGACGCCGGGCAGCGGGCGCAGCAGGATGGCGTTAATCAAGCTGAAAATCGTGATATTCAGGCCGCTACCCAGACCGAGGGAGAGTGCGACCACGAGCACGAGGCCGGGGGTCTTAAACATCGTCCGCAGTCCGTAGCGAATATCTTGCAGCAGGTTTTTCATAGTATGAACTCCAAATCTTTAGCGAAAACTCTATGGCATCAAATGATCTGACAGGTTAACGATATGGTTCGCAGAGCCGCTCCCGCCTTTTCTCTCAAAGCGCGGGCTGGCTCGCGTCAGACGAGGGTTGGGAATTGAACATCAGGCTCATGCAGGTCAGCGCGCCTTCGGCCTTTTGTAATTCGGAAATGTCGGTGGTGATGACTTGAAAGCCCTGCGCTTCGATGAGCGCGCGCGTGCGCTCGAAGGGGCTTGGCACCAGAACCACGTCGCCGACGGCGATGGTATTGGCAGCCCACGGCTCCGTGTCCGGCACTTCGAGCAGTTTGAAATAACGGAACGCGCTCGAATCAATCCACGCCGAATTCACCAACATCAGGTCACGCCCGAGATAGGAGCATCCCGTGGAGAGATGGAGGCAGCCCTTCACCCCGACCGGGCTGACCTGATAGTCGTAGGGTGCGAGAATCTCACTCAACTGCCTGATGCCTTCTCGATTGGTGCGCCCCGAATCGCCGACGTAAAGCGTCCGCCCGACGCGCACCACGTCGCCGCCCTCCAGCGTCGCCGGAGGCGAGAGATACCTGAGCGGGCGGTGAGATGAAAGCGCGCCGGTCACGCTCTCCACCTCGCCACTCCGGCACGCCGCGCCCATCGTCGCCATGATCGCCACTTCGTCAACCACGACCGCCGTGTCCTGTATGAAAACCGCGTCGGGGGCTTCGGGCATGAGCGGCAGCGGGGTGACTCGCACGCCCATCTGTTGCAGGCACCGCTCGTAGGCTTCGTGCTGGCGCGTTGCCGCCGCAACGTCCACTTGTTCGCGGTGCATAAAGGTCAGCTTGCAGTCGCCGATGCTCGGACTGACACCGCGCGTTAAGGCTGAGAGCATAAGTATTCCGTCTCCTCGTACGGGGCGTTTATCAGAGTGAAGCGGGCAGCGTGGAGGGCGCGTAGGCTGAGACGCCCAACAGCGCATCCTCCACGATCTTGCCCTGTTCCAACTTGATGATCCGGTCTGCCATGCTGAAATAGCGATCATCGTGACTGATGACGAGAATCATCTTGCCTCTCGCCTTGAGTTCCGGCAGGAGATGCAGGTAGAAGAACTGCTTGAAGAGCGGGTCTTGGTCGGCTGCCCATTCGTCGAAAATGTAGACGGGGCGGTCGTCGAGATAAGCGGTCAGGAGCGCGAGACGTTTGCGCTGGCCTTGCGAGAGATCGGTCGTCGAGAGCACGCCGTCCTTGACCTTCACTTTATGATCGAGTTGGAGCTTGGAGAGATAGTCGCCCGCCTGTTGATCGACGGTGAGCCGGTTGTGACCCATCAGACGCTCGAACAGGTGCGGCGTCGAGAAGACGATGGAGAAGAGTTGCCGGTAGGATTCTCTGTTCTGCTCGGTGACGGGTGTGCCGTCGAATCTGATCTCCCCCGATTCGGGGATGTAAAGACCCGTGATCAGCTTGGCGAGAGTCGTCTTGCCGCTGCCGTTGCCGCCCACGAGAAAGACGAGTTCACCCTGTCGCAAGGTCATACTCAGAGGTCCCAGCAGAAAGTCGCCGTCGCCGCTTTCGTGTTTGTAAACGTGTGTCACTTCGGACAGTTCGAGTTGCTGGCAGGTGGGTTCCGGATCGACGGCAGCCTCGCTCACGGCGTCGGTGCCTGCAAACGATAAGCCCGTCTCTTCTACTTTCGTCAGAGAGATGTTGGCATTATTGAAAGAAGGGATAATGTCGAGCACGATGGTCATCGGCGTGCGCAGGTAGAGCGCCGCCAGCGCGTAGGCGATCAGGGTGTCGCTGCTGATCGGCCACAGGCGCGGCAGGCCGTAGACGAGCAGACCGATGAAGATGAAATATAACGCCTGCGATCCGGCGGCGTTGACGCCGAGCATTTGCCGCCCGATGCTGTTATTCCGCCGGAAAGAATCGGCGCGCGGCATCATGAGTTCGGAGAAGAAAGCCTCCCGGCGCTGCCGGTTCAGGCGCAGTTCTTTCGTCCCATCGAGCAGCGAGCGAATATGGTTGAGCAGTACGTCCCAATCGTCGCGTGCCCTTTTCAGATGACGCCCGGCTGCCCGGTTCACCAGTTGTAAGCTGGTCATGGTAACGATCAGGATAAAGGTAAACGCCGCGAACACTATCGGGGAGAGCCAGCAGAGATAGATCAGACAGCCGACGGCCATCGCCAGATTGACGCAGAAAACCGGAAAATCGAGGAGCGCGATGGCGATAGTGGACATGTCCTGCGTGAGTATGGCGAGGATGCGGTGAGAGCCTATCTCCTCAAATTTGCGCAAAGGGACGTTGAAAGCCTGACGGCTCAAACGCAGGCGCAACTCATACGGCACCTGCTGCGAGATTTTGATGAGCAGAAATCTCGAAAAGAGATTGGCGAGCACCGAGACGACGAGCAGTCCGGCAAAGTACCAGGCCAGCGTGAGAGACGCAGGAGGCTCATCGCGCAGCGCGACCATGAGCAGTGCCAGTAGTCCCGCACTACTGATCCCGGCGATTGCTCCGGCGAAGGCCGCAAGGATAAAAGTGCGCTTCGAGTAGCGAAAGATGAAGGAGATTATTTTCATTGTTTGTGCGTCCTCCGGCAAAATCCGGTGAGAAGGTTTAAGGTTAGAGGACGCCCCGCAAAGTTTGCCTCTGAAGGCAGCGCCCGCCGTAATGCGATGTCTCGGATCAATCAGGCAATCCGTCGCCGTTCTCAATTTTCTGCAATTGCTGTTCGATGCGTTCCGCTAAAGCGTCAACATATGGTTGCTTAAGGATGGAATAGTGGTCGCCGGGGAGCCTGTAGACCTCAACCCCGCCGTGCGTCAGTTCGTGCCAGCCTTGCGACATGTCGCCCGCGCCGTTCGTGCCGTCGCCGGTGGCCTGGAAGTAAGTGACCCGCCCCGCGTAGACGCCCGGCACATACCCCTGCATCGCTTCCCGATTCGTCTTGAAGACACTGAACAGGCGATGCAAATGGGAGAGTTCCAAGCCCGCGGGGACAAGCCCTTCGGCTGACGCCAGTTCGAGCATGTAGGCCAGTTGCCCTTCAAGCGGCAGCGACCGCACCGCGTCTCTCGAACGCGACAGATGTGCCTTCGTGAATCCCAGGTCAAGCGCGAAGTTCGCCAGTTGCGACAGCTCGTCTTCCGGCTCCATTCCGGCGAGTGCTGACGGCGAGAGCGAATCAATCAGCGCCAGCATGACGACTTCATCTCCGCCCGCTTTCAATTGCCGCGCCATCTCGAACGCCACCACGCCGCCCAGCGACCAGCCGCCGATGCGATATGGACCAGTGGGCTGGATGGCGCGCAGGTGTTCGATGTAGTAGCTCGCCATCTCCTCGATCCGCGTGTGGCCGTGCTGCTCGTCAGAGAGTCCTCTCGACTGGAGGGCGTAGAACGGTTGGTCGTCGCCTAATCTGCGCGCGAGGTTGAAGTAACAGAACACGTTGCCGCCAACCGGATGAACGAAGAACAGAGGCGTCTTACCCGTGCCGCGCTGGAGTTCCACCAGCGGCGACCATGAACCGGCGACAGGCTGTAACGCGTTCAGGAGGGAAGACGCGTCGCCGTCGTCGTCTCCGCAGACCGCAGAAACCGTGCGCCCGTAATGCTCCTTCAAATGCGCGGCTAAGGCTGCGACGTTCGGAGCGCCGAACAGGTCTTTGACTGACACCGGAACTCCCAAACGCTGCTGGAGCCGGTTGACGAACACCACGACGCGGATCGAGGTGCCGCCCAGATCAAAGAAGTTGTCATACACGCCTACCGTCTCCACTCCCAACACGTCTTCCCACATCTCTACCAGGAACCTCTCCAAACCCGTCCGTGGCTTCTCATAACGGCTCTCCAACTCAGGGCGTGAGCCATCAGGGTCAGGCAGCGCACGGCGGTCTACCTTGCCGTTCGGCGTCAACGGCAACTCTTCCAGCACCACCACCGCCGACGGCATCATGTACTCCGGCAGACGCTCCCGCAGCGCCACTCGCAACTCCGCCCACCCCGGCGCGCGCTCCCCTTCCACGCCCACCACATACGCCACCAGCCGCTTCTCCCCGGACTCTTCCTCACGCACCGCCGCCACGCACTGCCTCACACCCTCCACCGCACACACCGCCGCTTCCACTTCTCCCAACTCGATCCGGTACCCACGCACCTTCACCTGCTGGTCGCTTCTCCCCAGAAACTCCAACTCCCCGCACGCACGCCATCGCGCCACGTCTCCCGTACGGTACATCCGCGCTCCCGGCTCCGCCCCGTGCGGGTCTGCTATGAAACGCTCCGCCGTCAACTCCGCACGATGCAGGTAGCCGCGCGCCAGCCCCTCTCCGCCGATGTAGAGGTCACCCGTCACGTTGAGCGCGACCGGCTGGAACTGTTCGTCCAGCACGTAGACGCGCGTGTTGTCTATCGGACGACCGATGGTGACGGCGCGGTCTGCCGGGCTGATGCGTTTGAGCGTTGACCAGATGGTAGTTTCCGTCGGGCCGTAGAGATTCCAGACCGGCGCACCTGATTCGAGCAGGCGTTCGGAGAGGTCGCGCGGCAACGCTTCGCCGCCGCACAACAGGGTGAGGGTGCCGTCATGCTGCCAGCCGGTGTCGAGGAGCATGCGCCAGGTGGCGGGGGTGGCCTGCATGACGGTGGCTTGCGTCTGGGCCAGACGTTGTTGCAGGCGCAGGGCATCGCTGGCCTCCTCGCGCGAGGCCAGCGCGAGACGCGCGCCGCACACGAGCGGGAGGTAGAGTTCCAGAGCGGCGATGTCGAAGGAGAGGGAGGTGACGGCGAGCAGGGTGTCGGCGGCGGACAAGCCCGGCTCACGCAGCATGGAATGAAGGAAGTTGAGGAGCGAGCGATGGGTGACGGCGACGCCCTTGGGTCTGCCGGTCGAACCCGACGTGTAGATCACGTAAGCCAGATTGTCCGCCTCTATGCTGACCTCAAGGTTCGGGCATTCCTTCGTCTGCTCCGTCACCACGCCCAGCCCCAGTTGCTCCACGCACACCACCGTCGCAGTTTCCAGTTGCGGCGCATCAGCCCACTTGCCGAGTAACTCTTCGTTCGTGAGCAGGACGCGCGGCGCGGCATCCTCGAACATATAGCGCAGGCGTTGCGCCGGGTAAGCGAGGTCGAGCGGCAGATAGGCTCCGCCCGCCTTGAGCACGCCCAGCAGCGAGACGACCATCTCCACCGAACGGTCGAACAGCAGCGCCACGATGCTGTCGGAGGTGACGCCGAGCGTGCGCAGGTGAAGGGCGAGGAGGTTGGCGCGGCGGTTTAACTCGCGATAAGAGAGTTGCTGCCCGCCGCAGATGAGCGCGACGGCATCGGGGGAGCGTTCGACCTGTGCTTCGAAGAGATGATGGAGGCAGCGTTCGAGTTCGTAGGGGCGCGCGGTCGTGTTCCACTCCACCAACTGCTGCTGCCGTTCCTCGTCGCTCAGCATCTTCAAGTCGCCGAGCTTCCCTTCCCCCCGCTCCGCTAATACCTCTTTCACCACCCTCTCCAGATGCCTCACCAACTGCTGCATCAACGCCTCGGAGTACAACTCCGCACGGTATTCCAGCTTCCCTCTGACTCCTCCCCCGCGTTCCTCCGTCAGCCCCAGCAGCACGTCGAACTTCGCCCCTAAGACTCCGCCACCTGCTCCTTCCGCACTGACCTCCAAGCCTTCCAGTTGCAGCCCTGCATCTCCACCGCCTGCTTGCAAGACCAGCATCACTTCGAACAGCGGGTGGCGATTCAACTCCCGTGTCACGTCCAACTCTTCGACCAGCTTCTCGAAGGGCACATCCTGATGCGCGTACGCCCCCAGGCACACTTCCCGTACCCGCCCCAGCAACTCGCGAAACGTCAACTCCCCGCGCAACTCCGTGCGCAAGGCCAGCGTGTTGACGAAGAAGCCGAGCAACTCCTCCGTGCCGTGATGACGGCGGTTAGCCACGGGTGTACCGACGACGATGTCGGGTTGTCCGCTGTAGCGCCAGAGCACAACCTGGAAGACGGCCAGCAAGCTCATGAACAAGGTGCAGCCCTCTTGCTGTCCCAGCTCACGCAGCCTCGCGACCGTAGCCTCGGACAAACGCACCTCCTGCTGGGCGCTCTGTGAGCTGAGCACGGCGGGGCGTGCTCGCTCGGTAGGCAGTTCCAGTGCGGCGGGTGCTTCTGCTA
>DASWNS010000227.1:0-5580 GCA_036399115.1 Pyrinomonadaceae bacterium
GCCGCGTGGCCTGCTGCCTGTTTGAAGGCGTCGGTGCTCATAGCGGGATGATAACATTGAGCGTCAGCCACATCCTATGGAGGACGATGCGCCTAATCAGCCTTCTTGAAAGATTCTTCTCTAACCATGCCGGGGATTATGTCAGCAGTGAAATAACTCTCCGCACAAACCGGACTCCCGGCCACGCGCCGTAGCATCACGATCTGCCCGACGTGTGTCAGGGCGTCCCCGATGGGGCCTTGTATGAGTTTCTCCACCGGGCAGGCCAGCGGCGCGCTCGACCGCAGATACGCGTCCAACCGCTGCGCCGCGGAGAAGAATCGCGACACCTCCTCACCCCACGGCAAGGGAGAGGACGTGAGATAAACCATTTCGCCCCTGAGCAAATAGAGCGAACCTTCGAGCAGGTCGCCGATGTGCGCCAGGATTTCTCCGGGCGCGCGCACGTCCTTATCGACGCGAAACACGGCGAAGTCTTCCGGCGCACCCCAGACGGCTATGCCGCCTCGATAGGCCACCGTTGCGACCACGTGGCGCAACACCTCACGTTTCCCATCTACTGACAAAACACCGCCTCGCTTTCGGACAATAAGATTTACTCACCCGGAAAGCCGCCCAACGCCTGAATTAAGCCGCGCCCCGGAGAACTGCTTGCTTCTGAAATTACTTTGATGAGGATTTTTGATGATGGGAATTGGGATTTGTTTGAAACTGCTTTGAATCGCGCGATTCTCATTTATAAAGAACTGCCTTTGTTTGACCAGTACGAAAAGTCAGCAAAATTATCCAAAACTTAGCGGCTTGGTGTGCGCTTTCTTTTGGACTCTAATTTCGGTTTTTTAGCCGCAGCTTTAGGTTGCGGCTTTTCTTTATTCCAATTTGTGCTTTCAGTTTCCTCGACGGCGCGTGGGGCTTTCTGTTTGGTAGTCTCTGGCTCTGCTTCCAGTTCATCTTAGGATAGAATCAACGACGCTCTTTGCGAGTTCGTTTTCGTCTCGCGTTCATTTGATCGGCTTCGGCATGGGGAAAGTATGCCACGCTCCGATTTCAGATGCTAGAAGTATTCTTTTCCCGGCAACACACTATTACCCCACTACCAACCTTTAAGCTGCCTTGACCATCTGAGAAAGCGGACGCTATAGTCGCAAAGGTTCTGCTTCCGGGCAGCCCGCTGTCTTAAAGGTCGCTGTTATTGAGGCGCGAAGGTTATTGTCACCGATGCTTCCCCCCTTTACAAAAGGTATTCACATGAAAAAATTGTTCTACCCGTTTCTCGCTCTTACTTTCGCGCTCGCTTCGTGCGTCGTCTCCGTCACGGCGCAGACTCCGGCGACGGCGAAGGTGTCGCCAGTGGCAGATGCGCGCCTGTTTCCTCTGGAAGACGTGCGCCCCGGCATGAAGGCGAGAGCGTGGACGGTCTTTTCGGGAACGGAAGCGCAGGAGTTTGGCGTGGACATCCTCGGCGTGTTGCCGGGTTTTCCCGCGCCGCGCCAATCGGCGATCATCGGGCGTCTGACGGGAGCGAACGCAGAGAAAACGGGCGTCTTCGCCGGAATGTCCGGCTCGCCCGTCTACATTGACGGCAAACTCGTCGGCGCGATTGCATTCAGTTTTCCTTTTTCGAAAGAACCCATCTGCGGCATCACGCCGATCAAGCAGATGATCGACATCTTCGAGCGGCAACAGGGAACTGCCCGCACCGGAAGCGGCACGCCGCGCACCATGTCTTTCGCCAAACTCGCCTCGACCGACTGGCAGGCCGACTGGCCGAAGCCGTCTATTCTCGGCGGCACGTTTGCCGCGCCCGTCGCCGCCGGTTCGCCTCTAAACGCGCTGCTCGGCCAGACCATCGCGCCGATTGCCACGCCGCTCGTCTTTAGCGGCATCAGCGCCGAAGCCCTCTCGCTCTACGCGCCGCAACTTCAGGCGAACGGCCTGCTGCCCGTCGCGGGCGTCGGCGGTTCGGCCTCGATCACGCCGATGGGGAAAGTGACAGAGAAGACTCTGCCGCCCGGTTCCTCCGTCAGCGTCCAACTCGTGCGCGGCGACTATTCGCTCGCGGCCTTCGGCACCGTGACGTGGCGCGACAACGAACGCATCTACGCTTTCGGCCACCCCTTCCTCGGCCTCGGCATCGCCGACATGCCGATGTCCGAGTCGTCCGTGGTGACGGTTATTTCGAGCGTCAACAACTCTTTCAAGCTCTCTTCAGCCGGTCAGATGGTCGGCGCGATCTCGCAGGATCGCGCCACGGGCATCTACGGTCTGCTCGGTCGCGCGCCCAAGATGATCCCGGTCAAGATCAATCTGCACACGAGCCGCGACCGCACCGAAACCTACACCTACGAAGTGGCGAACGATAAATTCCTGACGCCGATCCTTTTGAACATCACCATCTTCAGCACCATCGGCTCGACCGAACGCGCCATCGGCGAATCGACCATCTCCCTGCGCGGCAAGATCGACGTGGCCGGGCAGCAACCGATCAACATCGAACGCCGCTTCTCTTCGATGAACGCGGGCGCGCAGACCGCCGCTTCCGTCGCCATCCCGATGGCCGCGCTGCTCTCCAGCGGTTTCGACAACGTTGACATCGGCCAGATCACGCTCGACATCACTTCGACCGACGAGCGCATGTCGGGCACGCTCGACCGCATCGCCCTCGACCGCACCGAAGTCGGCAGGGGCGAGACGGTGGAAGTGCAGGCGTACGTGCGCACCGATTCGGGCAAGCAGTTCGTGCAGCGCATCCCTGTGAAGATTCCGAACGACGTGCCGCTCGGCCAACTCGTGCTCTTCGTCGGCGACGGCGGCGCGCTCCAACAGGCATCGGCCACGCAAAACTTCGTGCCCAAAGATTTGACCCAACTCGTCGGCGCGATCAACAGGATCAAGAAGAACGACCGGCTCTACGTGAAACTCTTCCGCGTCACTTCGGGCGCGGTCATCGGCACGGACGAGATGCCGAACCTCCCGCCCTCGGTCGTCGCCACGCTCAACAGCGACCGCACCTCCGGCGGCTTCACGCCGACCGCGCTCTCGCCGGTTGACGAAAAAGAACTGCCGCCCGCAGAGTTCGTCATCGAAGGGCAACAATTGATCAGCATCAGCGTTATCCGCTAACAGAAGCATTTAACGCGGAATACCGGAGAGCACGCAGGGGGCGCAGAGAAGATCAATTCTCTGCGCCCCCTTCTGCGTCTCTTCTCTGCGTCTCTGCGTTGAAGTTCTTCAATCTTTGCGCTCACACACGAAGAGAAACCGCTGCTCCGAGTCCGGCATCCTGATCGCCTTGAACGTGCGTATGTTCTCGTCGCGCGCGATTAACTCTCCGAGCGCGTTTCCGCTGAAGAACAGGAGCCTCGACGCGGGTGGCGACCAGCGGACGAGCCTCGGATACATCTCCGTAAAACGTTCGAGCGCGCGGCACGTCACGGCGTCGGCCTCCGGCGCAGGCGTCTGCTCAAACCTCTGCGCGAGCACCTGCGCCCGGTCTTGCAGTTCGAGATGCCGCAACGCCTCGCGCAGAAAGATGACCTTCTTCGTCGCGGCTTCGACGAGCGTGGCACTAATGTCTGGACGCAGGATCAAACACGGAATGATCGGCAGCCCGCCGCCCGACCCGACATCGCACACGCGCCCGCCCTCTTCCATGTAACTGCAAGCCATCAGCGATTCGAGCACATGCCGCGTGGCAAACTCTCCGGGCGCGCACGGCGCAACCAGATGGAGGCGCGCGTTCCATTTCAACAGGTGCTCGTAGTACGCAGACAGACGCGCGATCTCCTGCGCGCCGAGCGGCACACCGTAATGCGCGGCCTGCTTCGCCAGCGTCGCCTCGAATTCTTGTAAGCTCTCCTTCATCTCGTTTGTCGGCTGGAATAAACCCCTCCACATAGGTTAGCTTAACCCCACTTCAACTTCATGCACAGGAACGAAAAACGGTAATGAGCGAACGCTTGAGCGCAGAGCACGAACAACTGGGAGAGATCGCCGCCGGAATCATCTCGCGTTACGCGCGCACGCTCGAAGAGGCGCGCGTCTGTTCGACGGCGACGCCCGGCGACCTCGAAAAAATGTTCGACGAACCGTTGCCGCGCGCAGGGATCGATTCACTTCAACTCTTCGCACGCTTCGAGCGCGAGATCGCGCCGCACGCGATGAACATTTCCAGCCCGCGCTATTACGGACAGTTTAACCCGACCCCTTTGCCCGTCGCCGTCTGGGCAGACGCACTGTGTTCGGCCATCAACCAGAACGGCGCGATCTGGCGCAACTCGCCCACGGCGAGCGTCATCGAAGCGCGCGTGATTCGCTGGCTCTGCGAGATCATAGGCTATGGCGCGGAGAGTTTCGGCACGCTCGCGAGCGGCGGCTCGGAAGCGAATTTGATCGCGCTCAAGTGCGCGCGCGACCGCGCCTCGGAGTTCGTGCGCGACAAAGGACTCAGAGCCGCCTCGTGGCCTCCGGCGCGCACGAACGGCGACGCGTCTACGCAAACGGCGACGCAGGGAAATATGATCGTCTACGCGTCGGAGCAATGCCATTACTCTTTCGTTAAGAGCGTAGACATACTCGGCCTCGGTCGAGAGAATTTGCGCAAAGTGGCGACGGACGAACGCTTCCACATTCGCCTTGACGAGTTGCGCCGCGCCATCGAGCAAGACCTCGAAGCAGGCCATCTGCCTATCTGCATCGCGGGCGCGGCGGGCACCACTTCGACGGGCGTGATCGATCCGCTCGACCAACTCGCAGACATCGCGCGCGAATACAAAATCTGGTTTCACGTGGATGCCGCGTACGGCGGCGCGCTCCGAATGTCGGAGAAGTATAGAGATCGGCTGCGCGGAATCGAGCGGGCGGATTCTGTGACGCTCGATCCGCACAAGTGGATGTTCGTGCCGTTTGCGGCGGGTGCGCTGCTCGTGCGCGAGGGCGGGCACGTCTTGCGCGATGCGTTCGACATCACGCCCGAATATCTGAGCGAGGAACGCGGCGGCCAAGACGTGCCCTTCGACTTCTTCCGCTACGGCCAACTCGGCACGCGCCGTTTCAACGCGCTCAAAATCTGGTTCGCCTTGAAGACGCTCGGCACGGACGGCTACGCGGAGATTATCGAGCGGCAGATCGAACTCACGCGCTACCTCGCCGCCCGCATCGCGGAACTCGTTGATTTCGAGTGTGTCGGCGAAGTCGAGACGGCGGTGTGTTGCGTGCGTTTCGTGCCTGCGGAGATGCGCGCGGCGGAAGTCGCGGAAGTGAACGGCGTGCAGCAGGAGTTGCAGCAGCGCATCGAACGAAGCGGGGAGGCGTGGCTGGCAACCACCGTCCTTCATGGTCGGCGCGTGTTGCGCGTCAACGTCAATAGCTTCCTGACCGAGCGGCGGCACATAGATGATCTGGTAGAATTACTTCGAAGCGAAAGCACGCAGTTGTGGAAAGCGAGAAGGGCTATATGAGAGTTATCAGAAAGATCGTCCTGAGTGCGTGGGTGTTCTGCCTGCTGTGCCCTCCGGCTCAGGCGCAGGCGCAGCCGGGCGTAAAGGCCGAACTGCGTTCGCGCGCCGCGATCAAATCGCG
>DASWNS010000228.1:0-13593 GCA_036399115.1 Pyrinomonadaceae bacterium
GGTTACGTCGTGGCGGCTGCTCAACTCCTTGAGGGAGGCTGACAGTTCGGCGGAAATGCTACTGAGGTGGCGTCCGCCGCGGAAGGTCTGCGTCTCCGGACGCGGGCGGTCGGTCGGCAGTTGCAGGACGGTGCTTCCGGCAAGTTGCTTGCGCCAGTAGCCGAGTTGTTCTTCGAGCACGCCGCCCTGAAGCCACTCGCGCTGCCAGTGTGCGAAGTCGGCATACTGCACGGGCAGTTCCGTGAGCGGCGAGGGTTTTCCGGTGACCTCGGCTTCGTAGAGCGCGGCGATCTCGCGCAGCAGCACGCTGAAAGACCAGCCATCGAAGATGATGTGGTGCAGCGTGAGCAGCAGCACGTGTTCCCTCTCGCCGAGGCGCGCGAGCACGACGCGCAACAGCGGCCCCATGATGAGATTGAAGGGGCGTTGCGTCTCCTCTGTGGCGAGGCTTTGAAGTTCTTCCTCCTGCGTCTCGGGCGCACGCCCGGCGAAGTCCACGAGCCTGATGTTAACAGGCCACGCCTCGCCGACGACCTGCGCCGCCTGGCCGTCAACTTCGAGGAAAGTCGTGCGCAGCGATTCGTGCCGCCTGACGATCTCGTTGAGGCTTCGTTCCAGCACCGCGCGGTCGAGCGCGCCGGTGAAGCGCACGGCGGTGGTGACGTTGTAGAAGGGGTTGCCCGGCACGAGCCGGTCGAGAAACCAGAGGCGTTGCTGCGCGTAGGAGAGCGGGAGGTGGCCGCCGCGCGGGATGCGTCGCAACGGCGGAGATGCGCTCGCGCGCCCCTCGCCGTAAGACGCATCTATTTTCGCGGCGAGTCCGGCGACGGTCGGCGCTTCAAACAGGCAGTACAACGGTAGCTCCACGTTGAAGACGTTGCGCAGGCGCGAGATCAACTGTGTGGCGAGCAGCGAGTCGCCGCCCGACTCGAAGAAGTTGTCTTCGACGCCGACGTGCTCGCGGCGCAGCACTTGTGCCCAGAGTCCGGCCAGCACCTCTTCTGTCGGATTGCGCGGCGCGACGAAAGCGCGCTCCATCTCATCGAGCGCAGCCCGGTCGAGCGCGGGCAGGGCGCGGTGGTCAACCTTTCCATTCGGCGTCAGGGGCAGGGCGTCGAGAACGACGTAGGCCGAAGGGATCATGAACTCCGGCAGGTTGCCTCTCAGGTAACTGCGCAGTTCCTCTCTCTCGATGTGCGCGGACATGGCCGGGGATGCCTGCGCGACGATCACGTCCAGACCCAGGAATTCGGCAGTGAAGCGGTCGCGGGTGAAGGACTCGACGGCCTCGAAGCCGTGCGCGCGCAGTTCGCGCTCCCACTGCGCGGAGGTCAGGAAGGGATGCTCCTGGCGCAGCGCTTCGTCCTCGAAACGGTCAAAGCCCTCCTGTATGCCGACCACGTTGAACCAGTTGTGGAAGACCGTCTCCTCGACGAGCAGCAGCAGTCCGCGCGGGGCGAGCAGGGAGCGAACGTGGCGCAGCGTCGCCTTCACATCGCGCGTCGCGTGCAGGACGCTCGACGCGATGATGAAGTCGAAGGAGTGCGGCTCGTAGCCCTGTGCGCGCGGGTTCTGTTCGATGTCGAGCATTCCGTAGCTGATGAACGGGTAGTCGCCGAACTGCTTCCGGCTCATCTCCATGAAGTATTTGGAGATATCCGTGTAGGCGTAGGCGGTGGTCTGCGCGTTGAGTTCGGGCAGCAGCCACGCCGTCGTCGAGCCGATGCCTGCGCCGACTTCCAGCACACGCAGGGTTTGACCGCGAGGCCACGCGCGGACGATGCCCCTCGTCGCTTCGCGGGCGACGGCGTTGCAGTAGCGGAAGCCTTCATCGTAGAAGCTCTCCGCCACGGTCGGCTCGCCCTCTTTGAAGAGAAGTTGCGCGGGATGAAGTTTGCCGGTCAACACGTCGGCGAGGTTCTCGCCGCATGACTTGATGTAGTTGAAAGAGGCGCGTGTCTCCGTGTCGGGGAGCTGTTCGTAGACGCGTTCCCAGAGCGCGTCGAACGCTTCGATTGCGAGCGGCTCGTCGCTGACGTAAGCCGCGCCGCGTCGCCGCAGCAGCCCTTGCGCGGCGAGCAGTTTCAACCAACGCTTCACGGCCTTGTGATAACGCGCCACGCAGCCGCTACGCTCCATGAACTCTTCGAGCGACAACTCCTCGCCGGGGCGCGTGAAGACGCCGAGCTTGCGGAAAGTGTTGCAGAGATAGGCGACCGTCAGGCGGTTCAGGCATTCGGTCAAGACCGGGAAGGCCGACGCGTCGAGTTCGATGGTCGGGTGTTTGGCCTGCTCCCGACCCAACTCCACCAGCGACGCCCAGACCTGCATGCCTGCTGTCGCAGCGGCGGCGACACGCGGGTCAGCCGGATCGTCCGTCTCCTGCTTCGGCACGACGTAGGCCACGAGTTGCTTCTCGCCGGAGGCGACAACCTGCGTCTTCACGACCGTCTCCCGGACGGACGGATGATTGCCGAGCGCCGTCTCAATCTCGCCCAACTCGATGCGGAAGCCGTGTATCTTCACCTGCCCGTCGATGCGACCGAGGAATTCGATGTTGCCGTCGGGCAGGCGGCGTCCGAGATCACCCGTGCGATAGAGGCGCATCCCAGGCCGGGGAGCGTACGGGTCGGGGATGAACTTCTCCGCCGTCAACTCCTGCCGGTCGTGGTAGCCGCGCGCGACGCCGATACCGCCGATGTAGAGTTCGCCCACCACGCCGACGGGCGTGGGTGCGAGGAACGCATCGAGGACGTGGAACTGCTGATTAATCATCGGCAGCCCGTAGGGAATACTCTTCCATGTGGTGTCCACGCTCTTGATGGGGAAGGCGATTGACCAGATGGAGGCTTCCGTCGCACCGCCGAGGCTGTGCACCTCGATGCCGTTGTTGGCCGCAAGCGACCTGATCTGATCGGGCAGTTTTACGGGAATCCAGTCTCCGCTCATCAGCACGATGCGCAGCGAGCGCGGCATCAGGGCTGAGTGTCCGGAGACGTATTCGGCGAACACCTCCATCAGCGCGGGCGCGGAATTCCAGACCGTCACCTCTTCGCGCTTGATCAGGTCGAGCCAGTCGGCGGGGTCGGGCGTGGCGGAAGGATTCGGGACGACAATTGCCGCCCCGGCGGCCAGCGTGCCGAGCATGTCGTAGACCGAGAGGTCGAAGCTGAGGGAGGAGAGGGCGAGCACACGGTCGTCGCGGCTCACGGCGTACCTCTCGTTCATGTCGATGATGGTGTTGGCCGCGCCGCGATGGTCGATCATCACGCCCTTCGGGCGACCCGTGGAGCCGGACGTGTAGATGATGTAAGCGAGATGGCCGGTCGTCGTGACCAGGACAGGGTTCGTGTCGTCACGGCGCTCGATCTCAGGCCAGTCGGCATCCAGACGCAGGATGCGCGCGCCGCACGAGGCGAACCTCTCTGCCAGATGCTGTTGCGTGAGCAGCACGCGCACGCGCGCGTCTTCGAGCATGAAGGCGAGGCGATCCTGCGGGTAGTTCGGGTCGAGCGGGACGTAAGCGCCGCCCGCCTTGAGGATGCCGAGGACGGCCACCAGCATCTCCGTCGAACGCTCGAAGCAGATGCCCACCCGAACCTCCGCGCCGACGCCGAGCGAACGCAGATAATGAGCCAAACGGTTTGCGCGCCGGTTCAACTCGCCGTACGGCAGGCGTTGACCGCGAAAGACGGCGGCAGTCGCGTCCGGGTCGCGCTCGGCCTGCCGCTCGAACATCCGGTGCAGGCACTCGAACTCTCGCTCGACCGCCGTATCGTTCCATTCGACGATTGAGCGTTGCCGCTCCTTGTCGCTCAGCAGCGAGAGCGTCCCCACGCTCCGGCCTGGTTCGGCGACGATTGATTCCAGAAGGCTTTGAAACTGTCGTGCCATCTGCTCAGCCGTGTCGGTGTCGAAGATGTCGGGGTTATATTGCAGAGAACATTCGAGCCTGTCTTCGAGGTCGGCGGCGACCAGTGTTAGATCAAGCTGTCCGGCCAGACCACCGGCGACGCGGCGGTCGAAGTTCATCGGTTCCAGTATCAACTCGCCGAGCTGCATGCGCGCGTTCGTCATGCCCAGACCTAACCTGATGAGTCCGGCCTCCTCCGGCAGTTGCGCGCGTTGGAGGATGAACATCGTCTGGAAGATCGGGGAGCGGCTGGTGTCGCGCTCCGGTTGCAGCTTTTCGACCAGCAGGGGGAACGGGTAGTTCTGGTGCTTCAGAGCATCGAGCACGGTCTGTCGCACCTGCGCGAGGAACTGCTCGAAGGTCGGGTCGCGGGAGAGGTCTGCGCGCAGCGCGATCTGGTTGTCGAAGAAGCCGACCAGCCCGGAGAATTCCGCGAGGTTCCTGCCCGCCGCGGCAAGCGAGCCGACGATGATATCGTTCTGGCCGCTGTAACGGTGGAGCAACACCTGATAGGCGGCCAGCATGGTCATGTAGAGCGTCGCGCCGTTGGCCTGACTGAGCGCCTTCAGGCGATCAGACAACTCGGTGCTCAGAGTGAAGCGGGAGGTTGCCCCGCGAAATGTCTGGACGGTCGGGCGCGGCGCGTAGGTGGGCAAGTTGAGCACGGACAACTCGCCCGAAAGCTGCTCGCGCCAGTAATTCCAGTGCTGCTCGCCCTGCGCGCCGGAAAGTAGTTTCAACTGCTGGCGGACGTAATCCGTGTAGCGATATTTGAGCGGCGCGAGCGGCGTGGGACGGCCATCCTGCTCCGCCGCGTAGACCACGCCCAACTCGTGCATGAACAGCACGAGCGACCAGAGGTCGAAGGCGATGTGGTGCACGACCATCGTGAAGACGTGCTCGCGCTCGGACAGCGTGTAGAGCCTGATGCGGAGCACCGACCCGCGCTCAAGGTCGAACGGGCGGTGCATCTCTTCGGAAACCACCTCTCGCAGACGCTCCTCATCCCACGCCGACGCGTCCACGGTGTCGTAGTCGATCTCCGCCCCGTCCTGAACTTTCTGGACCAGCTTGCTCCCGTCAATCGTGTAGCTCGTTCGCAGCGAGGCGTGGCGCGCAACCAACTGCTCGAAGCAGCGGCGCAGCACCGCAGCATCCACCTTCGAGAGGATGCGCACGGGCATCATGATGTTATAGGCGGGGTTTTGCGGCTCCAGTTGATAGAGGAACCACCACGCGCGCTGGCCGTAGGAGAGCGGCGACGGCGCTTCGGGCTGGTCGGCTTTCTGTTTGAGCAGTTGCGCCAGCAGGGCGCGCTTTTCTACCAGAGAGAGGTTGGAGATTTCCGTAGACATAATCGTTTCAACCATTCTTATCGATGAGCACGGAAGGGGGTAATCGATTGACGAGTCGGGCGGTACTCGTCCCCTGCTTGATGCCGACCGGCGGCAGTTTCAACTGACGTTCGTTAGCAACGAATTACGGAGTTCAATCGCCATCAGCGAATTGAGGCCGAGGATGTTGAGCGGCCTCTCAAGGCCGAACGCAAAAGGGCGTGTGATGTGCAGGACTCCGGAGTCGAACCCGCGCACGCAGGCGTCAAGCCTCCCACGTTGCTACTCCGGCGGCGGGAATAACAACAGCGCGCGAGTGAGTTCCGCCCCGTCTCCATCCGAGTTTGCGAGGCGGCTTGGTCCTGATAGTGGGTCATGGTCAACACGTTGAACGAGAAAGGGTCTTTAATCCTGTGAATCTCCAGATGCGGTGAAAGGAGATTTTCATCGGCAAACGTTGCAGGTGGAAGCTTTCGCGGTGAAAGAGAATCGCCTGATTGGCCGGATACGGAGTAGAGTCGCAGATTTATGCCGACGACGACAGGGAAAACTGACTACGAGAAGAATTCGGAATTCTTACCTCAATTCTAAAAATGACTGGTAATTATAAAAATTAAGATGGAGCCAACAGGTGAATCTAATCTCCGCGACGAGAAGTAGAGCACGCACATTACTATCAGAGCAGAATGGCTGTCAAGCGTCGTTGCACAAATATTGACAGGCAGAGCTTAATTTTTATGCATCAACGAGTTCTGCTCGGAAATCCGGGTGTGTGGCAGGAAATATCTTGGCCGCCGTTAGTTGAGCGGGAGAGTCTGCTACCGCCTCGATCTCCTGTGCGGGCGGCAATTTTTTGGCACTCTAAAACGTTTTCGTTACCGTCGGGCTTTCGGTCTTGGTCTGGCCGGTAACTCATTTGCGGCGTCGTCATCAAATTCATTATTAAAAGAGAAAACAAGGCGGGGAAAACGGCTGCGTAGCTGTCTCTGGTCTTTCAGTTTGAGAGAGTTATTTCCCATGTGCACTCTCAGCCCCTTGAGAGCGGCCAGCGACTGCGGCAACTTTACGCCGCCGTTTGAACGCAGGGAGAGTTCCCTTAGATTCTTTAGATTACCGATGGCAGCGGGGAGTTCACGAATGTTGTTATAGTCGAGTCCCAATCTTTTTAATTTATGAAGGGCGGCGATTTGGACGGGCAACGCGGAAAGGCCATTTCTGCCTAAGTCCAATTCTTCCAGATTCCGCAGGTTTGCAAAGGTTGGCGGTAATCTCTTGCTTTTGGCGCGGTTGAGAGGTTGCTCCGAAGTGATGTCTCGCGCATCGAGCGCGCCATATAATGTCAACACTTTCAGATTTTCTAATTGACCGATGGAGCGCGGGAGAGAGATGTTCATCGCGCAGCCGTTACCGTTGTCGATGATGAGCGCTCTTAACTTTTGTAACTTTCCGATTTCGTCGGGTAGCTCTTCCAACTTCTCCAGACAAGACATTTCCAACGTTTCCAAATTAATCAACGTCCCTATTTGACGGGGCAAATGTTTCATCTCAGGATCAAATTCTTTGACCACGAGGTGCTTCACTTTTTCCGGCGTTAAGAAAGCCTGCTCGAAATTCTCGAACACCTGATCCTCCGTCTGGCTGCCGCTGCGCTTCGCCTGGCCCGCATCCACGCTCTTTAAAGGCTCGGTCTGCAACACAAGCCCATCTCGCCACACGACTTCCCTCGACGCCGATTCCGCTTGCACCTCGAAGACGCAGCCGAGGCAGAGGCGAAGTGCAAGGATTCCGAGTGTAAAACCGGCTAAGAAGTTTCTTCGCATGATCTTTTTCTCCTGTGAAACCTGGAAGACTGAAGTGTCTGATATACGCCTGAGATCAGCCCTGCCCGGTGAACCCGTTCCCGTTAGTTTCTCCCTGGCACTTCCGGCCTGAACTAACGTTTACGCAAGGGTGGAAGTAGTAATTTTTGGGCAGAACTCGTTGATGCATAGAAATTAAGCCCTACCTGTCAATATTTGTGCAACGACGCTTGACAGCCATTCTGCTCTGATAGTACTCTGCGTGCTCTACTTCTCGTCGCGGAGATTAGATTCACCCGTTGGCTCCATCTTAATTTTTATAACTACCAGTCATTTTTAGGTTCAAGACAAGAATTCATAATTCTTCTCGTAGTCAGTTTTCCCTGTCACCATCTGTACGTTTGTCTATCCCCGGTAAAACGTTTGAATGAACGGGAAGTATCTATCCATTTATGGCACCGTTCGTTGCGAAATAGATAGTCTTGCGCCGCAAGTGTTTCAGGTGAGGACGGAAGTTCTGATTTTGCCGCTCAATCGCTGCCTCCATGCTCTGCCCCTGCGGTGAGGGTTCTCTGGAATCGGCTTTAGATAGGAGTTTCCTGCCAACGGCAAAAGCTACGGCTCAATATCTTATCCGGCCAATCAAGCGATTCTCTTTACATAACGAAAGCCCCCATCCGCGCACTATTGGTTGATGGAAATCTTCTTTCACTGCGTGCGGCCTGTTAAGCAGTGCTGACCTCCGAAGACGGAAAATCGTCGTTGCGATGGGCGAGATGTCGGCGAGAAAGAGCTTTAAACTGTCGTTCAATGTATTCCCCAACCTGTGGCTCTATCTTCCAGCGAAATTATTTAAGAGATAAATCCAATGGCACAAACCGAAAAATACCGGCTCGCCGATTCGACTGTGATTGAGCCGCTGATCAACCAGTGGGCGGTGTGGGCAGACCTCATCTCTCCCGTGACATACAGTATGCACATGGTGCATTACCAGATTAAAACTCTCGCCTCTTATGTCTCTAACCCGCAGCTTCACGTGAAGGCGTGCCAGAACCCGAAACTTGCCGTCGGTCCCTTCGTTAATGTGCCCGAGCAGCGCGCGGGAGAGGTGCGCGACCTGCTCAAAAGTACCGAACAAAACCAGAGCGATAACATCCGGTTGGCTCAATCTCTCGTCGAGTTTCATGACTATTTGACGAAGGAGGCGAAGGGGCAGAGCCTTGAGCCTTTCTACGACAAACTGCCGGACACGCTGCGAGGCTACGTCGAACTTCTATACGATTATTACAATCACCCGATTGTCAGGCTGCTGGAAAGCTTTCTCTATGAAAGCCCTTACTACAAGCCGCAACTCCAGTCGATGAGGGTTTTTGAGCAGAAGCGAGACAATTCGCGCCCGTTCTTCCTGAGCACCCCGCGCCTCCTCGGCGCAGAGGAGTTGGACCTGCCCCTGCGTTTCGACAGCCCGACAATCGACGAGATCTTCAAACTCGATTTCGAGCCGCAGCCGTTGGAGCGCATCGGCGAGATGCTCTCGCTGGATGCCGACGGGCTGGAGCGTCTGCGTCCGCTGCTGACTCAGGAGCCTGTGCGTCCCCACACGAAATATGACGGCGACGATGTACGCATCCGTTATTTCGGTCATGCCTGTGTCTTGATCGAATGGAACGGGGTGGCGGTGTTGACTGATCCGTGGGTGGGAGGCAGATCGACGGACGGCGGACGGGAACGCTTCTCTTTTGACGACCTGCCGGAAAAGATAGATTTCGCCCTGATCACGCATAGCCATCACGACCACTTTGTTCCCGAAACGCTGCTACGCCTTCGCCATCGCATCGAATGTCTCGTCGTGCCGCGCACCTACGGGCTTTTCTACACGGATGTCTCGCTGAAACTGGCCGCCAGAAAAATCGGGTTCAAGAACGTCGTGGAAATGGACTCGCTCGATTCCATCGAAGTTCCCGGCGGAGAAATTATCTCCGTCCCGTTTTTGGGCGAGCACGCAGACCTCGCACACGGAAAGAGCGGCTACCTGATTCGCGCGGGGCATGAGCGCATCTTGTTCGCGGCGGACTCGAACTGTCTGGATAGACGCCTCTACGAGCATTTGCGGCGCACGGTTGGCGACATCGAGACGGTCTTTCTGGGCATGGAGTGTGTCGGCGCGCCTCTGTCCTGGTTATATGGCGCGTTGGTTCCGGCGAAGCTCCAGCACAGTCTCGATCAGAGCAGGAGAACGAAGGGCAGCGATTCGACCGCCGCCTTCGAACTCCTGAACGCCGTCGGCGGCAAACGCGTCTACATCTATGCGATGGGAAATGAGCCGTGGCTCCAGTACGGCATGGGCTTGGGGCTGACGGAAGATTCCGTGCAGGTCAAAGAGGCCAACAAGGTGCTCGCCATGGCGCGCGAGAGAGGCTTTCGGGATGCGCAGCGGCCTTACTGTAAAAACGAGATTCACATCTAGTCGCAACAACCCTCCGTCTAGCCCGGATATATCAAGACTAAATAGATGACATCTTTTTAGCTATCGTTTTAAGTCCCTGCGCATTCGCCTGAGCGGGAATGTTTTTCGGCAATACCCCTGCCGACGCTCCTGCAAGCGTCCACCAGCCGGAGAGAATCGGACGACATACTTTCGCAGAGCGTCCAAATCAGCGGATAGGAAATAATTCTGATGAAAGATAATAATATCGAGGATGTCTACAGGCTCTCGCCGATGCAGGAGGGGATGCTCTTTCACCATCTGTACAGCCCCGAATCCGACACCTACTTTCGTCAGCAAAGCTATACCTTCCACGGACAACTGAACCTTCCGGCCTTCACGCAGGCATGGCAGCGCGTTATCGAGAGACACGCCGTGCTGCGTGCCGCTTTCTACTGGCAAGACCTGGAAAAACCGCTGCAAGTGATCAACCGCAAGGTGGCGACTCCGCTTGCGCATCACGACTGGCGGCACCTTCCGGAAGCCGAACAAGGCGAACGTTTAAAAGCACTGCTGGCGGCGGAACAGAGCCTCGGTTTCGACCTCACGCGGGCGCCGCTCATGCGCATCGTGCTCGTGCAGGTGGCTGACGAAGTCTCTCATCTCGTCTGGAGCTATCATCATCTATTGATGGATGGGTGGTCTAAGTATCAGGTGCTCAGGGAAGTGGTGTCGCTCTACGATGCTTTTTGCGGAGGGAAGGATTTACAACTTGGCCGCTCACGCCCGTACAGAGATTACATCTCTTGGTTGAAGCAACAGGACGCGTCCGGCGCGGAGGCGTTCTGGCGGGAGTCTCTGAAAGGTTTCGACGCGCCGACCCCGCTCGGCGCGGGCGCGTCGAACCACCACGGACTAAACGCCGGAGACGTATACGACGCGCGTGAGATTCTCTTACCGACCGACACCACCGCCGCCTTAAAGTCGCTGGCGCGGCAGCATCAAGTCACCCTCAACACACTGGTGCAGGGGGCGTGGGCTTTACTCCTGAGCCGCTACAGCGGCGAGGAAGACGTTCTGTTCGGCATCACGGTTTCCGGCCGCCCGGCCTCGCTGCCGGGGGTCGAAAACATGGTCGGCCTCTTTATCAACACCCTGCCGCTGCGCGTCAAAGTTCCACCGGCGGCGGAACTCCTGCCGTGGCTCAAGAAACTTCAAGCGCAGCAGGCGGAGCTTAGTCAGTTCGAACACAGCCACCTCTCGGATATACAAGGCTGGAGCGAAGTGGCGCGCGGGCAAATGCTGTTCGAGAGCATCCTCGTGTTTGACAACTTCCCGGTGGACCACTCTCTCCGCGCGGAGGGGCAACTAAGGTTCAAACCTCTGGCGTCGGTGGAAAGGAATAACTACCCGCTGACCCTCGTTGCCTTCGCGGACGAGCGGTTGATGTTGCGCATTCCCTACGACACGCAACGCTTCGAGTCAGCCGCCATCGAACGCATGGTCGGCCACCTGCAAAGCCTGCTTGAGGGCATGATCGCCCGTCCGCAGCAGCGTCTCGGCGAAGTGCCGCTCCTGTCGCATGAAGAACAACGACGCCTGTTGTCGGAGTTGAACAACACCGGCCACGATATCTCATCGAACCTGACGGTTCACCAACTCTTCGAAGCGCAGGTCGAGCGAACACCGGACGCCGTGGCACTCGTGCTCGGTCAGGCGAGCTTGAGTTATCGCCAACTAAACGAGCGTGCCAATCAACTCGCGCATTATTTGCGTGGTCTTGGTGTCAGGCCGGAAGTGCGCGTAGGCATCTGCGTGGAACGCTCGCTGGAGATGCTGCTCGGCCTGCTCGGAACACTCAAAGCCGGCGGCGTCTACGTGCCGCTCGACCCCGGCTATCCGCAGGAGCGACTCTCTTTCCTGCTGGAAGACCTTCAAGTTCCAGTGCTCCTGACGCAGGACCACCTGCTCTTCGAATTGCCGACTTACGCGGTAGCGTCGGAATTGGTCTGTCTCGATTCGGATTGGAGCGCCATCGCTACGAGTTCGACGGATAATCCCGAAAGCCTCCTGACGGGCGAAAACCTCGCGTATATCATTTACACCTCAGGCTCCACCGGTATCCCCAAAGGCGTCTGTCTCTCGCACCGCGTCGCCGCCAACCACTTTCTCGCCGCCCAAAGCGAGTTTCGCCTCGACTCAACCGATGTCGTGCTTGAGTTCGCCTCTTTCAACTTCGATGTCTCGCTTGAGCAACTCTTCGTGCCGCTACTAGCCGGAGCCACCGTCGTCGTGCGCGGCGCGCAGCCCTGGGGTCGTGAAGACTTCTTCCGTCACGTCGCAGACTTCGGCCTCACCGTCGTTAACTTCCCTCCCGCCTACTGGACTCAAGTAGTGCCCGCGCCCGGCACCGACCTCGCCGCCCGGCTGGCCGCACAGTTGAAACTGGTGATCATCGGCGGCGACCAGATGCCTGCGCACACGGCGCGTTTGTGGCAACAGTCCGGCCTGCGCGATGTGCGCCTGTTGAACGCCTACGGGCCGACCGAGACGGCCATCACCGCGACGACCTTCACCGTGCCCGACCTGACGGACGAGGACGCGGCCACTTTGCAGATGCCAATCGGGCGTCCGCTGGCGCACCGTGCCGTCTACATATTAGACCGGCAGGGAGCACCCGTGCCGGTCGGCGTGACGGGGGAATTGCACATCGGCGGGGCGCTGCTGGCGCGCGGCTATCTGAATCTTCCGGCGCTGACGGCGGAGCGGTTCATCCCCGATCCGTTTAGCGGGCAAGCGGGCGCGAGGATGTATCGCACGGGGGATCAGGCGACGTGTTCAGCGGACGGGAATATACGGTTCCTCGGACGGGTTGATAATCAAGTAAAGATTCGCGGGTATCGGATCGAGTTGGGAGAGATCGAAGCGGCGCTGTACGCCTGCGAGGGAGTGCGAGATGCTGCGGTCATCGTCAGCGAGCGGGTGGCCGGGGAGAAGCAGTTGATCGGCTACGTAGTGATGCAGGCGGGTACGACGGTGGGAACGGGCGAGTTGAAGGAGCGTCTGCGGGAGCGTCTGCCGGACTACATGGTCCCGAACACCTTCGTAGTGTTGGAGGAGATGCCGCTGACGCCGAACGGCAAGGTAGACCGCCGCGCTCTGCCCGCGCCCGATGAGACGCGGGGGGAAGCGGTTGACAGTTATCAAGCGCCGCGTACGCCGGTCGAAGAGATGGTGGCGAACATCTTCGCGAGCGTGCTGCGGGTCGCCAGAGTGGGAGTTGAAGATAACTTCTTTGAACTCGGCGGCCACTCGCTGCTCGCCACGCAGGTCATCTCCAGAATCAGAGAGAGTCTTGACGTGGAACTACCTGTGCGCGCCGTTTTCGAGCATCCGACGGCGGCGGGCTTAGCCACGCAGGTCGAGGCGGAAAGCCATGCCGGATACGAAGCGCCGCCGCTCGGAAAGCGCGAGGACGCCGGAGCCGCGCCGCTCTCGTTTGCGCAGCAACGTCTATGGTTTCTCGATAACTTCGAGCCACACAGCAATGCGTACAACATGCCGGTCGCCCTGCGACTGAAAGGGCTTCTCGACGTGGGAGCGTTGGAACGCACGCTGACCGAAGTGTGCCGGCGACACGAGGTGTTGCGCACAAGGTTTGCCGTCCGGGATGGCGCACCGGTGCAAGTCATCGACGCGCCGACGCCCTTTAACCTGATCGTGACCGAGGTGGCGCAAGAGGCACAGGAGCAACGGGTCAGACAATTGATCGCAGCGGAAGCGGCTCGTCCCTTCGACCTGGCGGCGGGACCACTGGTGCGCGCCCAGTTGTTGAGACTGGTGACGGAGGAGCACGTGCTGCTGTTCACGATGCACCACATCATCAGCGATGGTTGGTCAATAGGCGTTCTCATTAAGGAAGTCGCCACCCTCTACAACGCTTACGTGCAAGGGCAGCCGTCGCCGCTCGCCGAGTTGCCGATTCAGTACGCCGATTATGCCGTCTGGCAGCGAGAGTGGTTGCAGGGTGAGGCGTTGGAGCGGCAGTTGGACTACTGGCGGCAGCAGTTAGCAGAAGCACCCGCCGCACTGGAACTGCCTACCGAGCGAGCACGCCCCGCC